>JBHHZP010000069.1:0-17913 GCA_046758085.1 Acidiferrobacterales bacterium | reverse complement strand
GACGAAAGGGCCTTGGGCGAACCTGCTGAGCCGAGCGCCGAGCGCGGGGACCCCGGTTTTTGGGGCGCAGAAGTCCGGGGTGCCCTTTCTTTAGGGTTCCTTTGAGCCGCACCGTCCCTGGCGCGGCCCCTGATCGGGCGCACTGAAGTGCGTCCGTTTGTTCCAGACAAAATTGTCTTTGGGGTTACATTAAAGAACCCGCGTACGGGGGCGGAACCCTGTTAATACATAGCCGCCGGTAGGCGATACCGAAACAGTGCATTCGCGGAGCGCAAAAAACCTACTCCCTCACGGATCGCGGATCGCGGTGAATTCGTGCAACTTGCAGGCTAGAGCCGATCCGGGCGGGTCTCTATGTCAGCCGTCTCTCGCAGACGCCGAACGTAGTCGACATACGTACCGGTCCCGCGGCGTTGCTTCAGGATTTTTTCCACGCGCTGCTTGAGTGCGTCCTCAGCCTGATCCGTATCGCCTTCCTCAACACGCGTCAGCGCAAAAACACCGTACCCGCCGGCGCCGAGATCAACCTCACCATAGGTCGCCTCACCTGTCCGCGGGCGTTGGGCCTTGAACACAGCCGCGACCAGACGTCGATCCACTCCTTCAGGCTTAAGGCGAGTCACCTTTTTCGCGCGCACCAATTCTAACCCTTGCGCCTGCGCCAAAGCATCCAAGCTCTCCCCTGCGCGAAGCCGCTTCACCAGCTCTGCCCCAAGCACTGCCGCCCGTTCACGCGCACGCTCCTTCCGCACGCGCCTTTCGATCTCCGCACGTACATCCGCGAGTGGCTTGCGTGCAGCCTCTCGGTGCTCAACCACGCGTAATGCAACAAGATTCTCACGGTCTATCTCTATAGCGTCACTATTGCGCGACTCCACCAATACTTCCGGGCCAAAGGCGGCTTCAACGATCTTGGGTTGAGCTGCAATACCTTGCCCACCTTCGCGTCCAAACCATTCGCTTTGCATGACCTTCAACCCCAGCGCCTCGGCCGCCGGCGAAAGACTGTCCGCTTGCTCGTACACAAGGTTACTCATTTGCTCGAACTTTTCGTAGAACTCCTCTTCGCCCTTGCGCTGGCGCAATGCCTTCTCCAAATCCGGCCGTGCCTCCTCGAAAGACTTGCGGCCTTCCGGCTTGAGCTCGGTCAGCTTTACAATGTGAAAGCCGAAACTTGTGCGCACCGGCTCGCTGATCTCACCCGCTTTTAGCCCGAACGCCGCCACTTCGAGCTCCTTGGGCAAGGTACCGTGTTCGACGTAGCCCAGGTCACCGCCCGCCTCGGCGGTACCACTGTCTGCCGATAACTTCTTTGCGAGTGCGGCGAAATCCGCGCCTGCACGCAAGTTTTTTGCGATCTCGCGCGCTTGCGCCAGCGCTTTCTCTTCCTCCTCTGCGCCGGCGTTGGCCGGGAGCTCGATCAGGATATGGCTGATACGACGTTGCTCTGGGGTTGAGTACAGGGCAATATCCTGCCCGTAGGCCCTCCGCAGCTCTTCTTCCGTGGGCCGATATTTTTCAGCCAGATCGGACACGGATAAGCGTATGTACTCAATGCGTACCTGCTCCGGTATCTTGAATTGATCCGGGTGCGACTCATAGTGCGCCTTGATCTCCTCCTCCGAGACATCAATGCTACCGCTGAACTGGCTTGGTCTGATAATTACATAATCGAACTCTCGCATCTGCTGCCACAGGCGCTGCACGGCCGCCCGTTCAGCGGGCAACAGCAAAACGCTATCAGCGAACCCGCTCTGGATCTGCGAGCTTACCCGCCTGCTGCGCAGGCGTTCCTCGAAGGCCTGCTGGTTGAGGCCTTCTTGCCGCAATCGCGCACTATACAGCTCGGGGTCGAACGCACCGTTGCGCTGAAACTCCGGGGCATTGCGTATCAGACGTCCGAGCTCGGCGTCACCAATACGGTAACCTTCGTCGAGCGTATTGTTCGTCAGCAGCACCTCTTCCACCAAACTATCAAGCACCTGCTGCTTGAACTCGGGTCTCGCTACTATGGAAGGGTCAATGTTGCTAGCAAGCAAACGATTAAGCGCATTCCGGTAGGTATCCTGACTAATCTCTATGCCATTAACCTCTGCAACGTTAATGTCGGCATCGGTCCGAAAATAAGAATACGTACCGAAAAACACAAACGGCACGATCACCAGACCGAGGATGAACGTAGCGATGATACCGTGCGTCTTTTCTCTGATGGCTGAGAGCATAGCGAGATACTACGACAGGCAGGATATCAAGAACTTTGAGCGACAGTGCGTCGGGGTTCTACTGCCAGATTTTCCGCTGCAGGAGCTCGATGTGGTTTTGCCTCCGTCCCTGCACAAATCCTCAAAAATGCTGCTGAGAACATCAACGGGTGAAGAACATCCTTCACCGTACCAGACCTTGGCGGAGCGGACGGGACTCGAACCCGCGACCCCCGGCGTGACAGGCCGGTATTCTAACCAACTGAACTACCGCTCCGAACTAGACACCAAAACGGCACAGGGCTGAATGCTGTGAGCTAAGGTCTGATCTGCAAGTGTCGGAATCTCGGCGAGCCAGCCTCAGTCCTGGGCCCTTAGTCCTCAGCGCCCGTAATATGTCAGTCTCTAGCTGGTGGGTGCTGAGGGGTTCGAACCCCCGCCCTTCGCCTTGTAAGGGCGACGCTCTACCAACTGAGCTAAGCACCCCGAAGCGGCGCTAGTTTACGGCATCCTTGAGGCCTTTGCCAGCTTTGAATTTTGGCGCCTTGGCTGCCGCAATCGTGATCATGTCTCCTGTCCTGGGATTGCGCCCTGTCCGTGCGCGTCGATGGTTGACGGAAAAAGTGCCGAAACCGCTGAGGGTGACCGGTGTGCCATCGCGCAAAGAATTCGTAATGGAATGAATCACTGCTTGGACTGCACGCGCGGCCGAGACCTTGTTCAATTCGGCAGCCTGAGCCACTTTCTCGATAAGCTCCGCTTTGTTCACTTTCCCTCTCCTCCATTCGTTGTAGTGTCTTACAGCAGAAAAGCTCTGTTCATGCCCCCGCATGAGCAATTCTCTTAATAATAAAAGTACCGCCGCTTGTCGTCCATTTCGCGACAGCATACGTCGCGCGCGTCATGGCGGGGCCGACGTCGGGGCACGCGCACCCCTCACTGTCCGGGCCCGGAGTCTCGAGGCAGGGTGGCTTCAGCGAAAGACGCTGTGGCGGAGCCTAGTGATGACAGTCTACCGTCGCTGCGGTTCGCGCGCTCCCACGCGAGATCCGTGCACGGACGACCAACGATTGCGATTCCCCGAACCCCGTTGAACGGTCGCTCAACACGTGTATACCGGTGCTCCCGTCCCGTGTCAAGAAACGGCCCGCTCTTCTAGGCAGACTCAGTGCGTCGTCACCGGTTGAACGGCTCCGCCCTTTGACTCTGGTGGCTTGCCGGGCTCGGCTTCGGCCTCTTTGGCCTCGTCAAGGGCGTCTGGCAATCTCTCTAACGCAGCCTCCAGCACCTGGTCAACCCATCGCACAGGGCGGATATCAAGATCGTCCCGGATCTTTTTCGGGATGTCCACAAGGTCTTTTTCATTTTCTTCTGGGATCAAGACGGTCTTGATACGACCGCGATGTGCCGCGAGCAACTTTTCTTTCAAGCCACCAATCGGGAGAATCTCGCCACGAAGCGTGATCTCCCCCGTCATCGCAACATTGCATTTAACAGGTATGCGCGTAAGCGAAGACACCATGGCCGTACACATGCCGATGCCTGCACTCGGGCCATCCTTTGGCGTAGCTCCCTCCGGGACGTGCAGGTGGAAATCGTGCTTCTGATAGAAGTCCTCTGACAGCCCCAGCTTCGACCCCCTACTGCGAACGACGCTCATGGCCGCCTGAATGGATTCTTGCATCACATCGCCGAGCTTCCCCGTGATCATCAGCTTGCCCTTCCCGGGCAGAATTGCCGCTTCGATCGTGAGCAGCTCACCGCCCACCTCGGTCCACGCAAGACCTTTGACCTGGCCAATTTCATTCTTTTCATCGGCCATCCCGTAACGGTAACGCCGCACGCCCAGGTACTTCTCCAGGTTCCGAGAGGTCACCACGACTTTCTTGTTACCCCGCTTGCCCAGGACGATCTCCTTGGCAACCTTACGGAATATCTTGGAGATCTCACGCTCCAGATTACGTACTCCCGCTTCGCGCGTGTAGTAGCGTACAATATCCCGTATTACCGCTTCCGAAATCGATATCTCCCCTGCCTTCAAGCCATTGTTTTTGCGCTGTTTGGGCACAAGATAACGCATGGCGATGTTGACTTTTTCATCCTCGGTGTAACCCGAGAGACGAATCACTTCCATCCGGTCCAGCAGTGGTGGTGGAATGTTCAACGTATTTGCCGTCGTCACAAACATGACGTCGGATAGATCGTAGTCGACCTCGAGATAATGGTCGTTGAACGCATGATTCTGTTCCGGATCAAGGACCTCGAGAAGAGCGGACGACGGATCCCCCCGAAAGTCCATCGACATCTTGTCGACCTCGTCAAGCATGAACAGCGGATTGCGTGCCTTGACCTTGGCCATGTTCTGAATAATCTTGCCGGGCAGCGAACCAATGTACGTCCTGCGATGTCCACGGATCTCAGCTTCATCTCGCACACCACCTAATGACATGCGGATAAATTTCCGTCCTGTCGCGCGCGCGACGGATTGCCCCAGGGAAGTCTTTCCAACTCCGGGAGGTCCGACCAGGCAAAGAATGGGACCCTTGAGCTTGTCCACGCGCTGTTGCACGGCAAGATACTCAACAATGCGTTCCTTCACCTTTTCCAAGCCGTAGTGATCTTCCTCAAGAATCTTCTGGGCCTGACTTAAGTCCTTGCGAATTCGGGTCTTCTTTTTCCACGGGACGTTAATTAGCCAGTCGATGTAGTTGCGCACCACTGTGGCCTCGGCCGACATTGGCGACATCATTTTGAGCTTGTTGAGCTCGGTTTCTGCCTTGTGTCGCACATCTTTGGGCATGCCGGCCTTGGCGATTTTTCGTGCGAGCTCTTCGACTTCATTCGGCGCTTCTTCCAGCTCGCCCAACTCCTTTTGGATCGCCTTCATCTGTTCATTGAGATAATACTCCCGCTGGCTCTTTTCCATCTGACGCTTCACTCGCCCACGGATGCGTTTTTCTACCTGCAACAAATCTATTTCCGATTCCATCACTGTGAGAATGCGCTCAAGCCGATCTTGCACATTGGTTATCTCGAGGACCTGCTGCTTCTCATCGAGCTTGAGACTCAGATGCGCTGCGATGGTATCCGCCAGGCGCCCGGCATCATCGATACCCGCCAGTGATGTAAGGATCTCCGGCGGGATCTTCATGTTCAGTTTGACGTACTGATCGAACGTGTTAAGAACCGACCGTGTCAATGCCTCGACCTCGCGTTCATCCACCTCCTCGCCAGCCAACAACACGACATCAGCGAAAAAATATTCTTCAGTTTCCTTGTAACGCGCGATCGTGGCGCGTTGCTCTCCTTCTACCAGTACTTTCACCGTCCCGTCGGGCAGCTTTAACAGCTGCAATATGTTTGCGACTGTTCCAACCTCGTGGATGGCCTCCGGTGTCGGATTGTCCTCTGAGGCGCTTTTTTGCGAAACGAGCATGATTTCTTTGCCTGCCTCCATTGCGCGCTCAAGTGCTTTAATGGACTTCTTACGTCCAACAAAGAGCGGTATGACCATGTGAGGAAAAACGACGACGTCCCGTAACGGCAGCACCGGTAATCCGGTGCTCGAACCGGGGACCATCGGCATTTGCGGGTTTTCAGGTTTTTGCTCGCTCATAGAATCCCTGTGATGTCTCAGGCTCTGGACCAAGCCCGGTGTATGCCCGTCAACTTGGCATTGCCGCCGCAGCGGATGCCACAACCATCTCCAAAACTACTTGTCCATGCCCCTTGTTATAGTCTGGGGCCAAATAGGGCAGATTTCAATAAAGCGCCGGCCGTTATCGCTGGCGCGCATATCGCGCAGACAATAGGGGGTTTTCGGCAGATTAGCGGAGACGAAAACCCCCGCGGAAACGGGGGTCGCATGCTGCAACGGTCACAGCGCGCCGCTCACGGGCGCGTCGACGCCCGTTTTTGGCGCTGGTTAGCGTCATTGTCCTCGTAGATAAGCAGCGGCTGCACGTTATCAGCAATGACGCTGCCCTCGACGACGACCTTCTTCACGTTTTCCTGTGAGGGAAGATCGAACATTGTATCTAATAGTGCATTCTCGAGGATCGAGCGCAGACCGCGGGCGCCTGTTTTGCGTTCCATCGCCCGCGTGGCAACGGCACATAACGCGTCGTCACGGATCTCGAGATCGACCCCTTCGAGCTTCACCAACCGCTGGTATTGCTTCACCAACGCATTCTTGGGCTCGGTCAATATGCGCACCAGCGCTTCCTCATCGAGCTCATCCAGCACAGCAATGACCGGCAGCCGCCCGACAAACTCGGGGATCAGTCCATACTTGATAAGATCCTCGGGCTCGACCGTGCGCAACACGTCTCCCATGTGTTTGCCCTCGGACTTATGCTTTATTTCGGCGCCGAAACCGATGCCGCTTTTCTCCGAGCGATCCTGGATTACTTTCTCAAGACCCGAAAAAGCCCCGCCGCAGACGAACAATATGTGGCTGGTATCAACCTGCAGAAACTCCTGCTGAGGGTGCTTGCGACCCCCTTGCGGAGGAACCGAGGCCACCGTTCCCTCGATCAGCTTCAACAGGGCCTGTTGCACACCCTCGCCGGATACGTCGCGTGTAATCGAAGGATTATCGGATTTACGCGAGATCTTGTCGATTTCGTCGATGTAGACAATGCCGCGCTGCGCCTTTTCGACGTCGTAGTCGCACTTCTGCAGCAGTTTCTGAATGATGTTTTCCACGTCCTCACCGACGTAGCCCGCCTCCGTGAGGGTTGTGGCATCGGCGATGGTAAATGGAACGTTTAGTACGCGTGCGAGCGTCTCGGCAAGCAGCGTTTTACCGGAACCGGTCGGACCGATAAGCAGGATGTTGCTTTTAGATAGTTCGACATCGCCAATCTTGGACTCGTGCTCGATGCGTTTGTAGTGGTTGTAAACCGCTACGGACAAGATTTTCTTGGCATCGCGCTGGCCAATGACGTACTCATCAAGGATCTGGTTGATTTCATGCGGGGTAGGAAATTTGCCGCGCGCCTGAGCCGCGTTACGCTCCTCCTGCACCTCTTCGCGGATAATGTCGTTGCACAGCTCGACACACTCGTCGCATACGAACACGGACGGCCCCGCGATCAGCTTACGCACCTCGTGCTGACTCTTACCGCAGAACGAGCAGTAGAGGAGTTTTTCCCCCTTCCCGTCGCCCCTGCCTTTGCTGCCGTCGTCCGCCATCCCTTAACCCTGTCTGTCTCTATCTAAAGATGCAGCGTTTCGAGAACAATTGCAAGGCTTGCGTCCTTACCTAGTTTATAGCACATTCCCCATGGAATACAGCCAGTCTACGTCCGTTTATCGATGACCTCGTCGATCAACCCGAATTCCACTGCCTCGCCGGCCTCCATGAAGTAGTCACGATCCGTATCCTGTTGAATTTTCTTCATCGACTGGCCCGTATGTTTGACCAGGATCTTGTTGAGCCGTTCGCGTACCCGAAGGATCTCTTTGGCGTGAATATCGATATCGCTTGCCTGACCCTGAAATCCTCCAAGCGGTTGATGAATCATCATTCGCGCGTGCGGCAGGCTATAGCGCTTGCCTTTGGCCCCTCCAGCAAGGATAAGTGCACCCATGCTTGCGGCCTGGCCAACGCACACCGTACTGACGTCTGGTTTCACGAACTGCACCGTGTCGTATATCGCCAGACCGGCATTTACAATCCCGCCAGGCGAATTGATGTAGAGATGGATATCCTTGTCCGGGTTCTCTGATTCGAGGAAAAGCAGCTGCGCGACCACTAGGTTGGCCGCGTGGTCATCGACCGGTCCAACCAGGAACACCACGCGCTCCTTGAGCATCCGCGAGTAGATATCGTAGGCTCGCTCACCCCGTCCGGTGGTCTCGATAACCATCGGTATCAGGCCAAGGCCAGTGGGCGTGGCGGCGCCGGATCCATCTGGTCGTTCTGTCATCATCGATTCGATCCCCGTTTACAATGCCGCTCCATCAATTACTCACGGCACTCAATCTTACAAGCTCCTGAAATGTCATGAATTTGTCGCTAAGCTCCGCCGTGCCCAATAGGTGCTCGATCGCCTGATCTTCCACCACCGCGGCCTCGATTTCAGCAAGCCGCGCAGGGGTAGCATAGCATGCACGTATGAATTCTTCAGGCGACTCGTATCCCTGCGCCATTTCGGTAACGCGAGCACGCAACTTGTCGGCATCCGCCTTGATATGATGGGCCTGGATGGCCTGTGCTAATGCAAGGTTTCGTGCCACGCGGCGCCGCGCCGCCTGCTCGTAAGCTGCGGATTCATCGGCCGTTTCCGTCCCGGTCTGACCCTTGGAATCACGCAGTGTATGATACAAGCGACGCACATAGTCGATCTCGGCTTTTAGCAATGCCTGGGGTAACTCGAACTCATTCGCATCCACCAATATCTCGAGCACCCGGGACCGCATTAGTGCGCGCAGGCGCTGGTCCATTTCCCGCTCCAAGTTGGCGCGCACCCGTGCACGCAGGACATCTACACTACCGTCCTCGATGCCGTGTTGCCGCACGAAGTCCTCGTCGACCTCCGGTAACGATGGCTCAGCTACCTCCAAGATCCTGACTTCGAATTTCACCGGTTTTCCCGCCAGCTCCAGCTTGGGATGCTCCAGCGGAAATTGCAGATTCAAGCTACGCGTCTCGCCTTGTTGTGCTCCTACCAATCCTTGCTCCAAGCCGGGCATGAAACCACCGGCACCGAGAACCAGCTGCACCCCGTTCGCGCTGCCGCCGTCAAATGCCTGCCCATCGACCGTACCAACAAGATCCACAGTAACGCGATCGCCGTCACGCGCCTCGCGCTGGATCGGTTGCCAAGTCACGCGCTGCTTTCGCAGTGCCTCGATCGATCGATCCACATCCTCGGAGGTAATGCTGCAGCGCGGGCGCTCAATCGCTTGCCCTGTAAGGTCGAGCTTGGCGATCTTCGGGTAAACTTCGAACTCAGCGACATAGGCGAACTCCTTGCCGCGTTGCGCGGGCTTGCGTTCGATCATAGGACCGGCTACCGGATTCAGCCCCTCGCGATGGATGGCCTCACGAAAGGTGCTTTGGATAAGCTCCCCGGCGACTTCTTCTATAACCTGGCCACCATAGCGTGCCTCCACGACTTTCATGGGAATCTTGCCGGGTCGGAAGCCAGGTATCTTCACCCGCTGCGAAACACTCTTCAGGCGACTCGCGATAGCCTGCTCAAATTGCTCCGCAGATACCGCTATGCTCATCCGGCGACCCAAAGCACCCTTGTTTTCAACTGAAACCTGCACCGTACAATCTCACTAAAATATTAATCGATTTACCACTGCCTCGGCCTGCTGTCGCCATCACAGCGCCGTGGCACAAGCGCCAATGGATGGATCCTCTCGGCCGCCCGGGCGCTGGTGCGAATGGGGAGAGTCGAACTCCCACGGGTTGCCCCACTGGATCCTAAATCCAGCGCGTCTACCAGTTCCGCCACATTCGCAAGTTCTTGACCAAGCAGGATTGTGCCACGGCGAAAAAGCCACGTGGACACGTGTTATGCCTGTATGCATTCCAAGCCAGGACGTTACACCGTTGACCTTCACGACGGCGAACACGACAAAAAAGGGCTAATGCCAAAGCAGCATAAGCCCTTCAAGCTGGTGGGCCGTGTAGGGCTCGAACCTACGACCCGCTGATTAAGAGTCAGCTGCTCTACCAACTGAGCTAACGGCCCCAAAACGGTATGACAGACTGGGGTGAGCGATGGGATTTGAACCCACGACCACCGGATCCACAATCCGGGACTCTAACCAACTGAGCTACGCTCACCATTTACGCTCGGCCGCGCATTATACTCGCGTTGGCGCTCTGTGCTCCATAGCACGGCGCCAGCTCCGAAGCATGTATCTGGCGCGCCCGACAGGACTCGAACCTGTAACCTACGGCTTAGCGTACCACTACAGTTTTCACTGCCCCCCTCGGTCTGCTGAAGGAGTTTGTGGTCTGGACTATATCTTCGCCTTCTCAGGCGGGACACGTATAGTCTCTACGGAGCCCGGCGCCGAAACAGAACACGCCACGGTGTATGCTCTGATCAGCTCGAAAGACCCTACCCTCGGGTATCTGCACCATCAAGACCCCGACCCTTCGGGTCTTACTGGCCACCCCACCCGGCCATCGAGGCGGGATCAGCCATCGGTTTCCTCGGTATTCCCATCGCCGCGACGCGTTAAGGGTTTACCGATACGGTGCCCTCCACTCTGGGGGTTCCGTTTCCCCCCAGAGGCTCCTGCTCTTGCGGTCACGCCGCAAGCTCGAAGGCCGTTGCTCTATCCGATTGAGCTACGGGCGCATTGAACATTAAAAAGTCGGTCGGTTGCGTTTTTCAAATCGAAAAGCAATAAGCGCGATTTTAATGTCGCCATCCACAGCGCTCTTGAACATGACCACCACACGGTTGTCGACCTTCATACGCTGCTGAAAACAGTTTGCAGCCGCCGGGGAGAAAGCTACATAAATGCCTCGCACACTGTGCCAATGTGGTCGGGGTAGAGGGATTTGAACCCCCGACACCCTGCTCCCAAAGCAGGTGCGCTACCAGACTGCGCCATACCCCGATAATCGTTGTGATCGCGCGCAAACCATTGAAATATAAGTAAGAATTTCCCGCGCGTCAATACCGCCCGGTGATATTTTGTGGCAGCAACTCAAGCCCGCGCTCCCTGTCGTGGCCGTCGGACACGCACGCACAGCGTTGTTCCCTCGTAGAATGCTTTTATGAGGCGGCCTGCCAGATCACGCGGGGCTGGCGCGGCCGTCAGCTTCGGGGCGGCAAACCTAAGCCGCTGTTGTGCCGCCGTGTCTCGTCCCATTGTACCAGTCGCCGCTTCGTTGAACACACACGGTCTGTGATAAGCTTTCGGCTGCCCACTTATGATCCCTCTGCACGACGACAACCCGACCTCGATTCAGCCGTATATCACGGTAGGTATTATTGTTGCCTGCGCTGTGATCTTTCTATGGGAATTTGCGATGGGCCCCTCTGGCCAACAGATGATCGCATATAGCCTCGGTGTAGTGCCCGCCGTGTTGTTCGGTTATCGCGAGCTACCGCCTGAAATACAAGTCATCCCGGCACCCGTAACGATACTGTCGTCGATGTTTCTCCACGGCGGGTGGATGCACCTGATCGGCAACATGCTCTATCTTTGGATATTCGGCAATAACGTGGAAGACAGTATGGGCCATGTTCGCTTTGTGGTCTTCTATTTAATATGTGGCGCCGTCGCGGTGTTCGCACATGCGCTGCCCAACTCCGAATCCACGATCCCGATGATCGGTGCGAGCGGCGCCATCTCCGGCGTCTTGGGGGCGTACCTGCTGCTATACCCACATGCCCGGGTGCTGGTTCTCATTCCCCTCGGGTTCTTTTCTCAACTGGTTCGCCTGCCGGCAATGTGGGTGCTTGGTTTCTGGTTCCTGTTGCAGCTGATCAGTCAGGCATTCTCGAACCCGAATCAACCTGGAGTGGCCTTCGGGGCGCATATTGGCGGTTTCGTGGCCGGGCTTGCGTTGATCCCGCTGTTCAAGCACAAGAATGTGCGCCTGCTTGCTCCGCCGAGATAACTCATCGCGGTGGAGGCATTGGCGGCGGAGATGTAAAACTGATGGGGCGCTCGAGACGCTGGCCAATATTTTCGCCCTCGCTTAACGGGGTCTATGGCCAGCGCTGATTCAATGATGTCATCAACTCGCTAACTGGACCAATGCCGACATGCAGCAATATCTCGACCTGATGCACTTCGTCCTCGAACACGGGACCCACAAACAAGACCGTACGGGTACCGGCACGAAAAGCGTCTTCGGTTACCAGATGCGTTTCAATCTCTCACAAGGGTTCCCGGCGTTGACCACGAAAAAACTTCACATGAAGTCAATCATCTATGAGCTGCTGTGGTTATTGCGCGGCGAGACGAATGTACGTTATTTGCAGAAGCACGGCGTTAGGATCTGGGACGAATGGGCCGACGAGCATGGCGACCTCGGGCCAGTATACGGGGCCCAGTGGCGCTCATGGTCGGCCCCGGACGGGCGCAAGATCGACCAGATTAGCAATATGGTGCACGAGATCAAGACCAACCCGGACTCACGCCGCCTTCTGGTAAGCGCCTGGAACGTGTCGGACATTGCGCGCATGGCGCTGCCCCCATGCCATGCCTTCTTTCAGTTCTACGTTGCCGACGGACGTCTGTCGTGCCAGCTCTACCAGCGCAGCGCGGACGTGTTTCTGGGCGTCCCCTTCAACATTGCATCCTATTCATTACTGACACTGATGGTGGCACAGGTGACGGAGCTGCAGCCCGGCGAGTTCGTTCACACATTCGGCGATGCGCACCTGTACCTGAACCACCTGGAGCAGGCACACACCCAGCTCGCCCGCACGCCCAGGCCGCTGCCGCAGATGCACCTGAACCCCGAGAAAACCTCGCTGCTTGATTTTGACTACGATGATTTCACCTTGCTGAACTACGACCCCTATCCCGCACTCAAGGCCACCGTCGCCGTGTGAGCGACGCCCGCTCGTTATTGCGCTCCCTGCAGATATACAGCACCGAAAGCAACGAAGTATGGTCGCTAAACCCAGGATCTGCTTGATCGTTGCGATGGCAGAAAACAGGGTCATCGGCGCTAATAATGCCCTGCCGTGGCGCCTGTCGGCGGATCTCAGGCATTTCCGCGCGCTCACAACGGGCCATTACGTGCTTATGGGGCGGCGTACCTGGGAATCCTTAGGCAAGTGCCTCCCGCAACGCACCAATGTGATCCTTACCACAAGACCAGGCTACCCCGCTGCTGGCGCCACTGTGGTTCCCTCCATCGATGCGGCACTGACCACCGTGCACGGCGATCGGGAGGTCTTTGTGATCGGTGGCGCCAGTCTGTATGCCCAGCTCTTGCCCCGGGCACATCGTTTGTACCTGACTCTGGTCCACGCGCGAATCCCGGGCGACACCCGGTTTCCCGAGTTCGACTGGAACGAATGGATTGAGCTTGACAGGGAACGCTACGAGGCGGACGACCGGCATCCTTACGCCTTCAGCTTTATCACCCTGGAAAGAAAAGTGTGAGGGGTGAGGAGAATCAAGGAAACTGCAACCGAGGGGAGTCTGTGCCAGATTGGGCTGTTCCCCATACGCTTTATGTTTCACACCTCACGCATTACGCGATCTGTGCTGCAAGCTCTGCAGCTTGTTTTTTCTGATCTTCGTTACCTTCCGCAAGCACCTCGTCCAAAATGCTGCGGGCGCCTTCGGCATCACCCATGTCTACGTAGGCTTTGGCGAGATCGAGCTTGGTAGCAGTCTCATCCCACTGTTGTGAGTCTTCTGCGCCCGGACCTGTATCCGACGCCGGTTCATCAAGACCCGTCTCGACGGCGGCTTCGGGCACGGCATCGAGATCCCACTGCGCATCCCCGGCCTCGGCGCCAGCGCTTGTGTCTTCAACCGCCACTACAGCCTCAGGCGGCGCTTCGCCCGCGGTGATATCAAAATCGACGACATTCTCGGCCGGCTGCTCGCCCAGCCCGAGTCCCTCTTCCGCCGCTGCTTCGGCGGCCGCAGGTACCGCCATGTCCTGGGCAGCCAGCTCCGAGGTATCCCCTAGGTGCGAATCCTCTTCCTTCGCGGCGGCGGCCGCCGTCTCCAAATCCAGGTCGAACTCGAGATCACTGTCCGTAGGCGCTGCGGCCACTTCGCCGGTGGCGGTGCCCGCATCTAGCTCGACCGCGGAATCATCGACACCCACACCCGCCTCTGCCGCCACGGCACCCGGGGCCGATTCAAATTCCAGATCCGGAGGCGACTCGGGTCCTTCCGCGGGGGGTGCCGTAGGCGTCTCGGGCGCGAACGGTATGGGCTCGGGAACCGATGGCCCCGTCGTAGGTGCCAGACCCTGGAACATCGGATTATCGGGATTGAGCCGCCGACCCATATCGGCGACCTTGTTCCACAAATCACCGCCCCGCCCCTCCAACGCCGCGTACAGCTCTTCGGCAAGCGTCTCGAAGGCGGAAACGTCTTTACGCTGACTATAGATCTCCAACAACTTCACTTTGAGTTCGTGACGTGTCGGATCTTTGGCTACGGCCTCTTTTAGTATCTCCTCGGCCTGCTCGTCACGCCCATATGCCAGATACACCTCAGTCTCCGCCAGCGGATCGACCTCATCCGTGGAGATATTGCCCATGCCGCCCTGACTAAAGTCACTCAGAAACGAAGTATTGCCGGCCGAGGTCGTCACTCGCTCTCCGCTGTCGGTTATGGCGGGCTCTTCGGTCGAGGCACCGGTATCGGTGAGAATGCTTTCCTCGAACTCAGCCTCGGCCTGGCGTCGCCGCCTCAGGTAGGTCAGAAGAATCAAGCCGCCCGCCAGGGCCACGATGGCCGCGACCGCTTGCATCATATAGTCGCTCATGATGTCCTGAACCGTCGCGAGTATCCCTTTTTCTTCCGGCTTTGGCGGTGGTGTAATGCGTCGTGGCTTCCGTTTCTTCGGCTGCGCTGCGGTCTTTGTCTGCACCTTCTTTTTCTCCGCGCCGGCCGCGAGCGGAGCTGGCTTGGCCTGCGCTTTCGGTTTCGTCGGCGTCGCTTTCGCCGCGCCCTTCTGAGTCGCGGCTGCGCCACCCGCAGCAGCTACCTCGGCGGCTGACGACTTGCTCGCGCCACTCACTTTCCCGGACCCTGTCGCGTCGGGTTGCGCCTGGGCCAGAGATTCGTTCTCGATCTCGATGAGGCGTTTCTCTTTTTGGATCTGCGACCCCACCGTGCCGATACGCTCTTCCAGGTCCTGTTGCTGCATCTGCCGGGACTCCAACGACTCGTCCAGCGTCGTAGCCCGTTGCGCCAGCGCGAGGCGCTCAGCCTGCTCGCTATCCATAGCTGACTCGCCTTCCGCTACCTTGGCCGCCTTGCCGGCGCTCTCGCGCTCGATCGTTGCGCGCACGATCTTCAAAAGGTCGCCCGAGGGCCTGGGCCTAGCAGCGACGGCGGGGGTACCCGCAGCGTCCGTAGACTTCTCCGTGCGCGGCTTTTGCGGCGTGTCCTGTGCTTTGATCGGCTGCTCGTCTTGCTGAGTCTTCGCGGCAAGTGACTGACTGCCGGGCTTTGTTTGTTCTTGTTGCGTGGTCGTGCTCGGCTGTTTGCCATGCGCAGGCATGGACTCTTGTTCCCGCGCCATGCTCGCCTCGGCTTGTTCCGTTTCCGCCGGTTCGCTGGCCACCTTGATCATCTGACTAGCGCTCGCCAGCTTGATCTTGTACGCCTGCCAATCGTCATATTGCGCCAGGAACACCTGACGTGCGTCCTGGGCCGACAACACCTGCACCTCTGGGCGCTCGGGGATCATGAGCACCTTTCCTGCCCAGACATTGTTGACGTTGTTGTCGAAAAAGGCGTCGCGATTGGTCTCGTACAGCGCCATGACGACCTGCTCGATGCTCAAGCTCTGATCGACCCTGATTGATTCCGCGATGTGCCACAGGGTATCGCCGCGTTTAACCTCGTATTGGCCCGTGTTAGCCCATGTCGGTCCCGGCGTGCCCGCTGCCGCCGCGACCGCCGCCTCCGTAATCACCACATCGGTTTGTGTCGGTATGACTGTGGTCGGCGCCGCACTGGCCACAACCGGCCATCCGGTATCGGGCGATATGGCCACACTCGATTCACCCATTTCAGGCGGACCGAGTAACTCGAAATCCGTCGTCGCCACAGGCGCCGGCTCGGGCTCTGGGGCTGCGCTGACCATTGGCTCCAGCTCCGCCGGCGCCGACACCGTGGGCTGCGGTTCCGGTGCGCGCTCCGGCTCCACCGCCGCCATATCCGGTTGTGCCACCGGCGCAGGCGTCGCCGGCAACGGCTCGGCAACCGCTTGCGGTGCCGCTTCCGGCACCGCGCCCATGACGGGGGGCGGCGCGCTCATAATCGCCTCCGAGCTACCGGTTTGTGGAACATTGACCGGTGGCGCCCGGCCTGCGAGGAGGTAGGGCGGGTCGATCAATGCGGTAAATTCGCGGGTCAACCGGCCGCCCGCCCACTCTGCCTGTAACAGAAAATGCAGAAACGGCTCCCGGATGGCCTGTTCCGAAGTGAGCTGAATAAACGAACGCCCATCAAGGCGCCTGGCCACGGTGAATTTGATGTCGGAGAGGTAGGGTAACCACTGAATGCCGGCCGCATCGAAGGCGCCGCGCGGCGCCAACGTTACGTTCAGGCTCTTGAGTTCCTTCTTATTCGCCGAGGTGAACTCGATCTCGGCCTTGAGCGATTCGTTCAAGGCCGAATCCACCGTCAGATTACCGAGACCAAGGGCGTGTGAGATGACGGGCATCGCTGCCATAACGCCACCCACTACAAAAAGCCGCGCCGTCCGCGACATGCCCCTAGCCGGTCGGATCATTACCAAATCACCCCTGATTTTAGGCAGCTTCTCTCAGTGATTATAGCTTATAATACTGACGCTTATGGCCGTATAGTATCAACAGCCTTTATAAACCTTAAATAACTATAGTTTATAGATAGTCTTTTACCAAATACTCCGCAATCTGGACGCTGTTCAGGGCCGCGCCCTTTCGCACGTTATCGGCCACCACCCACAAATCCAGGCCTCGGGAATGGGTGATATCCTCGCGAATGCGCCCGACGAACACCGAATCGTGGTTAGCAGCCTCGGTCACGGCGGTAGGGTAGTCTCGGGCCTGGCGCTCGTCCATAACCTCTACGCCCGGGGCCGCCCGTAATACCTCGCGGGCCGCATCCAGCGTGAGCTTTTCTCGCGTTTCGAGGTGCACCGCTTCCGAGTGCCCAAAGAATACCGGCACGCGCGCTGTGGTTGGATTTACTTTTATGCTCTTGTTACCCAGTATTTTCTGCGTCTCCCAGACAAGCTTCATCTCTTCCTTGGTATAGCCGTTGTCCTGAAACTCATCAATATGGGGCAACACGTTAAACGCGATCTGCTTGGGGTAGACCTGGGGCTCAACAGGCTTACCGTTGAGCAACGATACCGTCTGCGATGAAAGCTCGTCGATCCCTTCCTTGCCCGTGCCAGAGACCGATTGATAGGTGCAAATGTTGATGCGCTCGATGCCGACTGCGTCGTAAATCGGCTTCAGCGCCACCACCAGCTGAATGGTGGAGCAGTTGGGATTGGCGATAATTCCTCGCTGCTTGTAGTCACCGATTGCCGCCGCGTTTACTTCCGGCACAACCAGCGGTACGTCGTCGTCATAACGAAACCGGGAGGTGTTATCGATAACGATACAACCGCGAGCGGCTGCTTTGGGCGCGTACTCCGCAGAGACAGATGCGCCCGCTGAAAACAGGGCGATCTGCACCAGCGAGAAATCGAAGCTCGCGACATCGTGTACCGTCAGGCGTTGGTCCGCGAATGCAACCTGGGTCCCAGCCGAGCGACTGGAGGCCAGCGCGTACACGGTTCCTACGGGGAATGCACGTTCCGCCAGGATGGACAAAATCGCTTCGCCAACTACACCGGTAGCGCCGAGTACTGCGACGTCGAATTGCGTGCTCATGGATGTCACCTATTGGTAGCCGGCAGACCGACTTATAGATATTTAAACGTGTCAATAAAAAAAGGGGGGTCAACCCGCTGCTGTCCCACAACCACCCGATGCATGGATCACGCCTTTGATTCCGAGACACGCTGTGGATACCT
>JBHHZP010000068.1:0-17944 GCA_046758085.1 Acidiferrobacterales bacterium | reverse complement strand
TGGAGAAGTGCCCAGAACACCATACAAGACGAGTGCAGAGCGAGGGAACCCCGCACCTGTATTTACAGGTGCGGGGCGCAGAGTCCGGGGTGCCCTTTCTTTCGGTTCCTTTCTTTGGGCACGCAAAGAAAGGAACCCGTCGTACCGGGGCGGAACCCCGTTAGTAAATAACCGCCGGCTAGGCAACCGAACCCGTCGTACGGGAGCGAAATCTCGTTAGCATAATATTCGCCGCAGGCGACACCTTAACCCATGCCCATCCATAACGCCGACATTGCCACTATCTTCGATGAGATCGCCGATCTGCTGGAGATCGAGGGTGCCAACCCGTTTCGGGTACGCGCCTATCGTAATGCGGCGCGCACCATCCAGGCCCTGGGTCCCAGCCTCAAGGCGCTGCTCGATAAGGGCGAGGACCTGACCCGCATCCCCGGGATCGGGAAGGACCTGGCTGCGAAAATCAAGGAGATCATCGACACCGGTGAGTGCAGCGCGCTCAAGGAGTTACATCAGCGGGTACCGGCGGCGCTGGCGGCGCTGCTCAAGATCCCGGGTCTCGGTCCGAAACGCGTACGTGCACTACACGAAGCGCTGGGCGTGAACACCGCAGCCCAGCTACAACGCGCCGTGCGAGATGGAAAGATCCGTGGTTTAGCCGGATTCGGAGAGAAAACCGAGCACCACATCCTCGAGGCGCTCGAGGCCCATATGCAGAAGAAGCGCCGCATTGGACTAGCAACGGCGCAGGAATATGTCGAACCGCTAGTCACGTATCTCAAAAAGATCCGCGGGATAGATCAGGTTACCGTCGCCGGCAGCTACCGGCGCTGCAAGGAAACCATCGGCGACCTCGACATGCTCGCCACCGCGAGCCGGAACAGTCCAGTGATGCAACGCTTCACTGCATATGATGAAGTTGCCCAAGTCGTCTCCCAGGGTAGCACGCGCGCCACGGTCATCTTGAAATGCGGACTGCAGGTGGATCTGCGCGTAGTGGAGAAAACCAGCGTGGGCGCTGCACTCCAGTACCTTACCGGCTCCAAGGCGCACAATATTGCTGTGCGCCGCCTCGGCCAGCAACGCGGCCTAAAGATCAACGAGTACGGCGTGTTCAAAGGAAACAAGCGCGTGGCCGGAGAGACGGAGGAATCCGTATACGCGTGCGTCGATTTGCCGTGGATCGCGCCCGAGCTGCGAGAGAACCGCGGTGAGATCGAGGCCGCGCAGAAAGGTTCACTACCGGAGCTTGTGCGACTCCCCGATCTCAAAGGCGATCTGCACTGCCACACGCGTGCCTCCGACGGTCAAAGCTCGATCCGGGAAATGGCGCTCGCCGCGCGAGAGCGTGGATTGCGCTACCTTGCCATCACCGAACATTCGCAAAGCCTGACCATCGCCCACGGCCTGAACGAACGTCGATTGTTGCAGCAAATCGAGGAGATCGAACGTCTCAACGAGGAGCTCGATGGCATCCATCTGTTGAAGGGGATCGAGGTCGATATACTGGAAGACGGCAGCCTGGACCTCCCGGACTCGGTGCTGGGCAGACTGGACGTCGTCGTGGGGGCCGTGCACAGCAAGTTCGGTCTCGCGCGCGCGAAGCAGACCCGGCGCATAGTGCGCGCCATGAATCGCCCCCACTTCAGTATCCTGGCTCATCCCAGCGGCCGTTTGATTGCCGAGCGCGAGGCCTATGATGTCGATGTCGCGCAGGTGATTCGCGAAGCACGCGATCGTGGCTGCTTTCTCGAGCTTAATGCCCAGCCCACGCGTCTCGACCTCATCGACACCTACTGCCAGATGGCCAAGACGGAGAATGTACTGATAAGTATCAACTCGGACTCTCACAGGCCCGAGGGATTCGACAATCTGCGCCTTGGCATCGGCCAGGCGCGACGCGGCTGGCTCGAACGAAGCGATGTGCTGAATACGCGCCCGCTGCGCACCGTACGCAAGCTGCTCAAGGACACCCTATAGCCGCCCGCCCGTTTCCGCGAAACACTGCCGCCACGCCACAAATCTCGGCCTGATCTTTTGAAAATCGTTGAAACCGGAACGTGTTTTTTGAATGGGCTGTGGCGCAGACATGTTGTGTTGGGCTACGGTCGAAGATTATGGGAGCAGTGACCACGCGTCCTTTTTCACAGCTCGATGCCCGGCCAGCCCGCGAGCGGCTCGGTGGAGCGCACGACGTGCATGCCGGCATCGGCGAACCGCCGGAACGCGGCGTCGGCCTCGCCCGTATAGTCGATTACGCCCGGTATCACCACGGGGGAGGTGCAGTCCTCGAGCAGGTACACCTTGCGCGCTAACGCGCGATCACGTTCGCGCACACTGCCCAATAGGTCATCGATCGTCCATGCCACACAATGGCTCTTGGCCTGACCGGCAATGACGATTGCGTCAAACTCAAGCAGACGGTTCACTAACTGCTGATCCTTCTGCGCGATCGTCTGCCCGTCGGGTCCTACTGTCACCTCCGGGCCGAGGACCGAGTAGTGCTCGGTTAGCGGGTTGCTCCCCTTGATGCGGAAGTCCGGCTGGCTGTAGCGGGCAATGCCGTGGAAAAAGATTGCCTCCTCGACCGCCGAGACCAGCGCATGGCCGATGCCGCCCAGCATCGAGTGATACGGCCACACCGTAAGGTTGTACTTGCCCGTATCGCGTAGCTGTTTTGTGTAGCCAAGCAAGTGTCGCTGGCCGAAATCGTAGTCGATGTGCAGCCCGCGGGCGACCTCCGGGTCGAACTTCCAGCGACCTTGCTCTATCTCTTCAACGCCGATCAGTGTAAACGCGTCTGGGTGCTTGCCATCCTCATCGACCAGGTAGATCGAGTGGAAGATCTGCATTGCCTGATGTGTGTCCATCGTCGGAATCACCTGCGTAAGAACGCGCAGATTTCGGTAAACAAAGTCACACAGGCGCCGATTGTCATCTACCGCCCCTGTACCGGATTGCCCACCGACAAACAGCTCAAACTCCGGTATGCAGAATGTGTTCTGTACGTCTACGGCCAGCAAGCCGATCTTGAAGATGTCCCCGGACGCCGGCGTTATGCCGTGCTGTCGCGCCCACTGCCGGGCGTCCTCGGCCCGCTCCTGGTAGGGGACCCGCCATATGCCTCCCACCCGATCGGGGGCGAAATGGGAGGGAACCGGAAGTTCTGCGTACGACATATCGGCTCCTTGTGTTCGTAACCCACCCTCGCGGACAGGCCAGCCCGTCATCGAGTCAACGCGCGCCTCGCCCATCCGACCACGCTGCCGGTGGTCGACAGACGGCCCACTGGTTCGCTTGGGCCAGCTACCTTAAAATTATAACCAGGTCTTGGCGTCCGTTAAGCACCGATCCTCAGCGGGAAACCGTGTTCTCGGCGCAGCGGGTTGAAAAAGGTCAGAAAGGCCTTCATCAATATCCTGCCAAACAACGGATGGCCAGCGTCAACGCGGGCAGCCACCGCCTTGGCGCCGGATCACGCAATCACAGTACCTGACAGTGCGCGATTTCAACAGTTATTGGCGAGCAACGCCACAGCGATGAGTTCGAGTACCAGCGCCCTTTTGACCGATCTGTACATGCTCACCATGCTGCAGGGCTACTTCCAGCAGCGCATGGAGGACACGGCCGTGTACGAGTTTTTTGTGCGCGACTTGCCCCCCGGGCGAAGCTTCTTGGTGGCAGCGGGCCTCGAGCAGGTGCTGGAATACCTGGAGACGCTGCACTTCAGCGATGAGGAGCTCACGTGGCTTACCGATACAAAGCGCTTTACGCCTGAGTTTGTGGATTATCTTGCAAGCCTCCGCTTCGCGGGCGATGTCCACGCCATGGCGGAAGGCACGGTGTTTTTTCCCAACGAGCCGATTCTGCGGGTGACGGCGCCGCTTCCGCAGGCGCAGTTCGTGGAAACGCGTATCATCAATCTGCTGCACTTCGAGACGGTGCTGGCATCGAAGGCGGCCCGTTGCGTGCTGGCAGCCCCGGGAAAGCTGCTCGTTGATTTCGGCCTGCGTCGCGCTCACGGTGCCGAGGCGGGTCTGCTTGCGGCGCGGGCGAGCTACCTAGCGGGCTTTGAGGGCACGGCGACGGTGTTGGCGGGCAAGCTGTATGACATCCCCATCTTCGGAACGATGGCGCATTCCTTCATCCAGGCCCACGACAACGAGTTGGCCGCGTTTGAGCATTTCGCCCACGCTCAGCCCGATAACGTCTTGCTGCTGATCGATACCTACGACACCGAGGTGGGGGCGCAAACCGTCGTGGAGCTCGCGCCCCGGCTGAAAGCACTCGGCATTGCGATCCAAGGGGTACGCCTGGATAGTGGCGATCTGGCCAGCCACGCACGTAAGGTACGTAAGATTCTCGATGCCGGTGGACTGACCGAGGCTCGCATCTTCAGCAGCGGCAATCTGGATGAGTACACCCTGCGCGAGTTGCTCGACCAAGGTGCGCCCATCGACGGCTTCGGTGTCGGAACCCGCCTGGATACCTCGGCCGATGCCCCTTACCTGGACTGCGCCTACAAGCTCGTGGAGTACGCCGGACATCCGCGACGTAAGCTCTCCGAGGGGAAGGCGACGCTGCCGGGACGCAAGCAGGTCTACCGTTCTTACGAGACGGACGGCGTCAAGCGTATGCAGGCTGACGTCATCACGGTGGAATACGACACCCAGAGCGGTGAAGCGCTGATCCAACCGGTGATGCGGGGCGGACGGCGCATCCAAGTGCCGGAACCGTTGGTGCATTCCCGCGAACGCGCGGCCGACCAGCTCTCACGTCTGCCGCCGCACTTGCATGATCTCGATGTCAAGTCCGCCTATCCGGTCAGCGTGTCGCACGCGCTGGAGCAGCTCGCGCGCCGAGCAGACAAAGAAGTACGTGCGGCGTTGGTCTCCAACTGACCGCCCCGACACGTCAGTGATGGCCAGACAGTATTTCACCACCGACATCGCCCGCCATATTTGGGACACCAAGTACCGTTACCGTGACGGCAACGTGATCCATGATCAAACGGTGGAAGATACGTGGCGGCGCATCGCGTGCGCGTTGGCGGGAACCGAACGCAAAGACCGTGAGCACTGGGAGCAGCATTTCTACGGGGTGTTGGAGGGTTTCAAGTTTCTCCCGGGGGGGCGCATCCAGGCCGGTGCCGGGACCCACCACAAGGTCACGCTGTTGAACTGTTTTGTGATGGGGATCATCGAGGACTCGATGGACAGCATTTTCGATAATCTTAAGGAAGGTGCGCTCACCATGCAGCAGGGAGGGGGCGTGGGTTACGATTTCTCTACGCTGCGCCCATACGGAACGCCGGCATGCACGACCGGGAGTATCGCTTCCGGTCCCGTTTCCTTCATGCGCATCTGGGACAGCATGTGCGCCACCCTGCTGTCGACCGGTGCCCGTCGCGGCGCCATGATGGCAACGCTGCGCTGTGACCACCCGGATATCGAGTTATTCGTTGCGGCAAAACAGGACAGCACGGCGTTGCGCCACTTCAACCTGTCAATTCAGGTGACTGACGATTTTATGGAGGCCGTGCGCCGGGACGACGATTGGGCGCTGGTGTTTCCCGCCGAGGAACTCGGCGACGGCGACGGCGCGACCGTACTACGCCAGTGGCCGGGCAAGTCCGTTGCCGTTGCGTGCCGTGTCTTACGGCACATTCGCGCACGTGAGCTCTGGGATAAGATCATGCGCGCCACTTACGACTACGCCGAACCCGGCGTGTTGTTCATCGACCGCATCAACCGTATGAACAATCTCGGGTACCGAGAGCATATTACTACGACCAACCCGTGTGCCGAGATTCCGTTGCCGCCTTATGGGGCGTGTGACCTGGGCGCGGTCAACTTGACGTGTTTTGTTCGCAATCCTTACTCGGAAAACGCCCGGCTAGATATGAAGGCAGTCCGTGAGACCGCTGAGATCGGCACGCGGTTGCTCGACAATGTCATCGATGCCTCGCAGTTTCCGCTTGTACAGCAGACCGAACAGGCGCACGGTAGTCGGCGCGTGGGCCTGGGGATCACGGGCCTTGGGGATGCCTTGATCATGCTTGGGCTGGTGTACGCCGATCAACGCGCCCGCGAGCTTGCCGCGAGGGTAATGCAGACTATCTGCCACACTGCTTACCGGACCTCTATCATGCTGGCCCGCGAGAAGGGTGCATTCCCTTTTTTCGACAAAGAGAAATACCTCGACGCCCGCTTTATCCAGGACCTCCCCGACGACATCCGCGCCGGCATCGCCGAGAACGGCATACGCAACAGCCACTTGACCACCGTTGCGCCCACTGGAACGATCAGCATGTTAGCCAACAACATATCGAGCGGCGTGGAGCCAGTATACGATTTTTCCTATTCACGCCGGGTACTCGAGACCGATGGTAGCTATGCGGCCTATGAGTTGATGGATTACGCCTATGACACGTGGCGCAAGGAAAAAGGCTCAGCCGCGTTGCCTCCGCAGTTTGTGGATGCCCGCAGTCTGACACCAACGGCGCATCTCGATATGCAGGCAGCCTTGCAGCCCTTCGTGGATAATGCAATCTCCAAGACAATCAACGTACCGGAGGACTATCGCTTTGACGATTTCCGGTCGTTATACGAGCACGCATACGACAAGGGGCTCAAAGGCTGTACGACGTTTCGCCCGAATTCGGTGACCGGTGCGGTGCTGATCGCCGAAGGCGATCATGCAGCGGAAGAAGGTACGCGTGCGCCACATTGCTGCAGCATCGAGCGTGAGGCCGATTAACAGAATGCCTGGCATCTGGGTGCTTGTAATGCTGCCCGGTACGATTTCCCATTTCCGCGATCGGGCTTCTACAAATAAATTTCCTTTGCGCTCCCTGCGGTAAATAATCGAGTTGTCTTTAATTATCGCCATAGAACACCACCGATGACTAAACCCAAGAAGATCTTCGTATTAGATACCAACGTCCTGATCCACGACCCTACGGCGTTGCTGCGCTTCAACGGACACGATATTTATCTGCCTATCGTCGTACTCGAGGAGTTGGATGCCGCGAAGATCGGTATGTCCGAGGTGGCGCGCAACGTACGCCAGGTTAGCCGCTTTCTCGACGAGGTCGTCGAACACGCCAATGGCGACATTTCCGGCGGAGTGGAGCTACCCGCGGCTACGCCCGGCGCAAAAGCAGGACGCTTGTACTTCTACTCCGATGCGGTCCGGAGCGTCCTGCCGAAAGGAGTCTCGCCCGACAACTCGGACAACGTGCTCCTGGGAGTAACGCTGGATCTACGCAAAGATCATCCCGAGCGCAAAGTCACGCTGATCTCCAAGGACATCAACCTACGGATCAAGGCGCATGCGCTCGGAATTCGCGCAGAGGATTATATGACCGACCAGGTGCTCGACGACGCTAACCTGCTTTATAACGGCACGGCCAGACTGCACCCGGGCTTATTGCAAGGCCTCGAAAAAAGCAAGGAAGCAGAACACCCGAATAGGAAATATCAAATCGATGACGCCCGCACCCGGGGTTGGTACCCCAACCAATTTCTCTACACAGACGACGAGCAGGCGACGGCCTTTGCGCTTCGCCGGACGCTGGGCACGCCCGCCGTGCTCGAGGAGGTCACGGACTACAGCCAGGAAAGAAATAAGGTCTGGGGCATCCATGCACGCAATCGGGAGCAGAATTTTGCTCTCAATCTATTAATGGACCCTGGCATTGAATTCGTGACCATGCTTGGGCAGGCCGGAACCGGTAAGACGCTGCTCACGCTGGCGGCTGGCCTCGCGCAGACGCTTGAGCACAAACGCTATACGGAGATCATCATGACGCGCGCAACCGTCCCGGTAGGAGAAGATATTGGCTTTCTACCGGGCACGGAAGAGGAGAAAATGGAACCGTGGATGGGCGCGCTCGAAGACAACCTGGACGTGCTGCACGAGACCGGCGGGCGCAGCCACGGCGCCTGGGGGCGCGCCGTCACGCACGACTTCGTGCGCGGTCGCATCCGAATCAAGTCGCTCAACTTCATGCGCGGGCGCACCTTTCTCAAAAAATTCATCATCATTGATGAGGCCCAGAACCTGAGCCCGCACCAGATGAAGACGCTGATCACCCGCGCCGGTCCGGGCAGCAAGATCGTGTGTCTGGGGAACATCGCCCAAATCGATTCACCCTATCTGACGGAAACGACATCCGGGTTGACCTATGCAGTGGATCGTTTCAAGGATTGGGAGCACAGCGGCCACATCACGTTGCAGCGTGGCGAGCGCTCCAGGCTGGCGGATTATGCGAGTGAAATACTTTAGCCGGTGACCGGTAATTGGTGATTGGTGGCTGGACAAACGCGCAGCAAGTTGATGCCTGCGGATCACTAATCACTGAATTAAAACCCATCTAACTTCAGCTTGAGGTCGGTTGCGCTGGTGGCATGCTGCAGAGCGGTGTCATCATCGATAAGGCTACGCTTGTAGAGATCAAACAGGCACTGATCGAAGCTGAGCATGCCCTCGGCCAATGTCCCTTTCTTGATGAGATCCGCGAGCTCTTTCACCTTGAGCGGATCCAGAATGAGTTCGCGCGCGCGCGCCGAAACCGTCATGACCTCGCACGCCACAATCCGGCCGTCGCTTTCCTTACGCGGAAGCAGTCGTTGTGCTACGACCGCATGGAGGTTTTGTGCCAGCTTACCGCGGATGCTGGCCTGTGCCTCGGGGGGAAAGGCCGTGATTATGCGTGGGATCGCCTCCGCCACCGCCGGCGCGTGCAAGGTCGATAACACCAGATGGCCCGTCTCGGCCGCGGTCAAGGCCGTTTCGATGGTTTCGGGGTCGCGCATCTCACCAAGCAGGATCACGTCAGGATCCTCGCGCATCGCCGCGCGCATGGCATCGGCAAAGGTGTTGGTGTCCATACCGATCTCGCGCTGGGTTATAATAGACCGCCGTTCCGTGAACAGGAACTCGATCGGGTCCTCGATGGTAATGATGTGTCGAGTTTGCGCCAGATTGATCTCGTTCGTCAGCGACGCCAGCGTTGTGGACTTACCCGAGCCGGTAGCACCTGTCACCAGAACCAGGCCGCGCTCTTGCTTAGTGAAGTTGATGACGATCTCAGGTAGCATCAGCTCTGCCGGCCGCGGGATCTCGGTACTGATTACGCGTAACACCATCCCGACACTGCCGCGTTGCTGAAATATATTAGCGCGTACCCGGCCGATGTCCTTGAAGCCGAAAGATAGATCCACCTGGTGCTCCCGCTCGAACTCCGATATGTGGCGCGCGGACATCATGTTGCGCGCAATTTTGTCAAGCATGTCCGGCGCGAATGCCGGAATCTCGCGCACCGAGCGCAAGACGCCGTCTATACGAAGAATCGGGTGGTTGCGCGCGCGCAGATGTACGTCTGAGGCCCGGTGACGTACGGCGAGCATCAGCACCTGGCCCAGTAATTTCAGCGGGTCTATCGTGCCCGGTGCCGTCTGCACCGACGCAGCCGCGCTGCTTCCCTCAGCTGCCACCGTTTTTTCTCATTGGGTCGGTCATCGTCCTTAACTATAGCCGATCGACCGGATGCTGTAACCGCCTTGCCACCACCCCCTACCGCATCCGTGGTGGCCAAATAAGTCATTATTTTTTCATAAAAAATTTCGCGCCGCGGCAGGCAGCGTGACCACCTTGTACTGGAAAAGCGCTCAGCGTAGCCCGCGCCGTACGTACGCGGACAGCACAGGTTCCAGGCGTCATCCGGCGGCACACACGTGCTGCGACGATGGCCGTATAGTCCGCCAGGCGGGCCCGCCATTATTTGCCTGCCCGGGCGGTGTTTGATGCAAATCCAACAGGCGCCATACCATAAGCCGATAGTATTATGTTTCGCCCCGACCCTGCCGACTCATCCGGCCACTACGCATCACAGCGCAAACCATCTGCGTCTGCGCTGGCACTTGAAAAGATTAAGAGCGGACCCATGTCAATACGTAGGCCAGGGACTACCCGGGCGGAAATAACGGCCGTGAAGCGGGTGGCTGTTGGTACAGGAATAACAGGCCTCGCGCAGGTCACGACCTGGCCACAAGACGGCGGCAACACACAAATGACCGAACCCGCGTTGACAAGTTGTCTGGAACCTACAAGTGGGACCAGGACGTCCTCGCGGGAGCGAGCAGTTAGCACCTGGGACAGTTGGGCGATAACATGCGGCGACACCTTGCACAATTTGAATGAAGAATAATACGAACCCGAGTAATTGAGTGGAGCGTAGGGCGATGCATATCAAATCTGGTCTGCTTACATTTGTAACTCTGATATTTCTGACGGCCGCACTGGCGCTGCCGGTAGCGGCCGGCCTGCCGCTGAGCATCGGCGAGAGCACGCAAGAGCTACCGACGCTGGCACCGCTGTTGGAGCGTGTGACGCCCGGCGTGGTCAATATCGCCGTGCGCGGACGCGTCGCGGTCCAGCAAAATCCGCTGTTCAGCGACCCGTTCTTCCGGCGGTTCTTCGGCTTTCCCGAGCAACCGCCGGAGCAGGAGTTCCAGGCGGCCGGATCAGGCGTCGTGGTCGACGCCACGGAAGGATACATTCTGACCAACAATCATGTCATTGAAAACGCCGATGAGGTCACGGTAGCCCTCCAGGACGGGCGCAAGCTCAAGGCCGAGCTGGTCGGAAGAGACCCCGAGGCCGATATCGCCGTCATCCGCATTCCCGCCAAGGACCTCACCGCGCTCCGCATGGGGGATTCTGACCGGCTGCGAGTCGGTGACTTCGTCATTGCTGTGGGCAATCCGTTCGGCCTGGGTCAGACCGTAACCTCCGGCCTGATTAGCGCGCTCGGGCGCACCGGACTCGGGATCGAGGGCTATGAAGACTTTATCCAAACCGATGCCTCCATCAACCCGGGCAATTCCGGCGGCGCGTTGGTCAATCTGCGCGGTGAGCTCATCGGGATCAACACCGCCATCGTCGGACCATCGGGCGGGAATGTCGGCATTGGCTTCGCCATCCCCATCAATATGGCGCGCTCGATCATGACCCAGCTCATCGAGCACGGGGAGGTGCGTCGCGGTCAGCTCGGCGTGAGCATCCAGGATCTCACGCCCGAGATTGCCAAAGCCCTGGGTGTTCCGGCCCGCCGGGGCGCCGTCGTCAGCGAGGTCGTCAAGGACTCACCCGCGGCCAAGGCCGGCGTCAAGGCCGGCGATGTCATTGTTGCGGTCAACGGCGATAAGATTCGCAACGCCTCTGACCTACGCAATAAGATCGGCCTGGCACGCGTAGGCGAATCGGTGACGCTTACCGTTCTACGCCAGGGTCGCAAGAAGACGTTGGTAGCCAAGCTCGCGCCGCCGCACCGGGCCAAGGTTCACGTCGAGGAGATCGACCGGCGTATCGCCGGAGCGACACTCGGCCCCATTAGCCAAAGGTCGCCGTTGTTCGGGCGGGTGGAAGGTGTGGAGGTGTTGCAGGTGAAACCCGGTACTCCAGCGTGGTCCGCCGGGCTTCGTCAGGGCGATGTAATCACGTCGGTGAATCGCAAACCCGTGAAAACGCTAAACCAATTCGCAACGCAGGTACGAAAGGCGAAAGGCGCGTTACTGTTGAATATACGGCGTGGCGACGCGGCCTTGTTCATTGTGATCCAGTAAATACCTTTAGTTGGCGTGCAAAGCTCGCGGCCACAAGTCAAGCTTTGCACATGTAATACAGCGATTAAATGACGCGTGAATATCCCCCTTTGCCCGGCGTCTCATGCAGATAGCGGTCGAATACCATGCAAATGTTGCGAATCAGCAGCCTTCCTGCGGGCAGGACACGAAGCGTGCCTTGCTGTAACGTGAGCAGGCTATCCATCAGCATGCCTTCAAGCTCCGGGAGCGCAGAGGCAAAGTACTCCTTGAATCGAATTCCCCACTTCTGTTCCAACGCGTCGATGTCAAGCACGAAATTACAGATCAGCTGCATGATCACCTCGCGACGCAGCTGATCGTCGGCAGTCAGCTCCACGCCTCGAAACACAGCGAGGTGGCCGGCGTCGATGCGCTCATAGTAGCTCTCCACATCATGCACATTTTGTGCATAGCTGTCCCCCACCATGCCAATGGCGCTCACGCCCATGCCAACAAGATCGCAGTCTCCATGGGTGGCGTAGCCCTGGAAGTTGCGCCACAAAGTGCCATGACGTTGGGCAACGGCAAGCTCGTCCTCGGGCTTGGCGAAGTGATCCATGCCAATGTAAACATAGTCGGCTCGCGTGAGGCGCTCGATGGTCTGCTGCAAGATCTCGAGCTTCTCAGCCGGTGACGGGAGCTCGGCCTCATTGATCTGCCGTTGCGTCTTGAACCGGGACGGAAGATGCGCATAGTTGAATACCGAAATGCGATCCGGGCTGGCGGCGACGATCTTGTCTAACGTGTCGGTAAAGCTCGCGACCGATTGCAGCGGCAGACCGTAGATCAAATCAATGTTGATCGACTTGAACCCGTGATGCCGGGCCGCCTCCATCACTTCCAGAGTCTGCTGTTCCGACTGGATCCGGTTAACAGCCTTTTGCACCTCGGGGTCGAAGTCCTGGACCCCCATGCTGATCCGGTTGAACCCGAGATCGCGCAGCAAAGCAATGGTGAGCTCATTGACTCCGCGGGGATCGATCTCTATGGAGTACTCGCCGCGGTCGTCGTTACGCAGCGCAAAATGCTTAGCGATCGCACGCATCAAATCGCGCATCTGCCCGTGACTCAGGTAGGTCGGAGTGCCGCCGCCCCAATGAAGCTGGTCGACCTGACGATCGTGGTCGAACAAGACACCCTGCAGACCAATCTCACGGTGCAGGCGCTCGACGTAAGCAGCGGCGCGTGCGCGGTTCTTGGTCACGATCTTGTTGCACGCACAGTAGTAGCAGACCGTGGAACAGAAGGGGATGTGGAGATAGAGCGACAGCGGACGGGGAATGGGGTCGTCGTTGGTCAGCCGGGCCTGGGCGCCATACTCCGGTTCGCCATAGCGCTCGTCGAACTGCACGGCAGTCGGGTACGACGTGTACCGTGGCCCGGCCTTATCGTACTTTCGCATCAGCTCGGCGTCGAAAGAAACAGACCTGTGCCCGGCTGACTTCATAATAAAAGCGAGATTCCCGGCGACACCCGGTCCGGCGTCCACCCTAGCGCGCCCCGTTGCAGCCCCGTGGGGCATGCACTCCAGGCACACGCATCAACTTCGAGAAAACTACCAACAAAGGCCGTGTGTGTGGCCTTTTGCGTACGCTTTGCGTGGTGTCTATCATTGCGGTCTTTCCGGCCAAACCGACATCAATAATATTGTGCGCGAGCACATTCGCATTACAGACAGCTCGTTCTAGATTTCACGAGAATTTGCGAAAACATCTAACTACAAGGAGTCTTCACAATCCTTGATCTGGATCAAACTTCGGATATCCGGCTAACCTGCGGGACTTCGGGCCAAGCGCGCCGCGGGTGCGGCTAGGGAAGCCGTACCGCACGCGCCGGCCTGCGGCTCAGGTCGCTTGCGACGACGACGGGCCCGCGCGGATCTTGGCCAATACCTCCAGCCGTATGCGGTCACGAATACGAACGTCCCGGCGCTCGACGCTGATGAGCCCGTCGGCGTGAAGCTGCCGGAAAGTCCGGCTGGCGGTTTCCAGGGTGATTCCCAGATAATTGGCGATGTCCTGGCGTGCCATGCTGAGGTAAAACTCATGCGCCGAGAAACCGCGTTGTCCGAAACGTTCGGACAGGTTCAGCAGGAACGTCGCCACTCGCTCCGGCGCGCTCATTTCGCTCAAAACCAGCAGCATCGCGTGATCCTGCACGATCTCCTCGCTCATCAGCCGCTGCAGCTGGCGACTGAGACTGGGCAACTGCGCCGCCAGCTCTTGTAGACGGTTAAACGGCAACTTGCAAACGCTGGTGGTATCGAGCGCACTCGCCGAGCAGCGATGACGAAGCTTTCCGAGACCGTCAAAGCCGAGTAGCTCGCCGGGCAGGTGAAAACCGAGCACCTTCTCCTGCCCGTCGGCGCTGATGGTATAGGTTTTGATTGCCCCCGAGTGCACGGCGTAGAGCGCCGTCAGGGGGTCTCCCATGCGAAAAAGGTGATTTCCACGGCGCAGTGGTTTCGGGTGGCTGACCAGCTGCTCCAGCTTTTCCACATCGGGATCATCCAGGCCCGCCGGCAGGCACAACGATGACAGGCGGCAATTCTGGCACGCCACTTTGATGGCAGGAAAATCGATGATCCTGTTCGTCGACATAGATAGCTCTGTCCGGCCGCTATGGTCGGTGGCCCGCCGCTCGTGGTCAATCGACATGGCAAGCCGCTTCCCCGCCGACCTATGGCGGGCTATTCAAGACCACAGAATGGCACGGCGAGAGCGAATAGGCAACGGCGGATCACGTCACCAAGCGAGCACCTTGGCAGCCGGCCCCGTAACCATCCCGGTGGGTCACATCCCGCTGCGCGTCGCGCGGGCTAGCCGGCCGTATGCAGCAGCAGCCCGGGTCGCAAGCTCACGAATCCCGGCAGGCCGTCTCACCGCCGCGTGCATGCGAGCGCGACCGCAGACCCTTGTAATCAGTAATCTGCACGTACTTTCCTGTCACGATGATGAGTTCGCGCGCCTGCAGGTGGGTAAAAGTTCGGCTTACCGTCTCCAGCGTAAGTCCGAGGTAATTGGCGATGTCTTTGCGCGACATGCTCAGATTGAACTCGCGCGAGGAAAGCCCTCGCTTGGCGAGCCGCTCGGACAGCCCCAACAGGAACGCGGCGAGGCGCTCCGGCGCACTCTTCTTGCCCAGCAGCAGCACCAGCTCCTCTTCACGCGTAATCTCCTGGCCCATGAGCCGGTGCAGCTGCTGGTTCAGGCTCGGCAGATCGATGGCGAGTTTCTCCAGACGGTCGAGCGGCAGCTCGCACACGCTTGCGGTGTCCAGCGCGGCGGCGGTGCAACCGTGTCGCTCGGTGCCCAACGCCCCGAGACCGACCAGCTCGCCCGGCAAGTGAAAACCCGTGACCTGCTCATCGCCCTCGTCGGTCAGCACCGAAGTCTTCAACACACCACTATGAACCGCGTAGAGCGAACGCAGACGATCGCCGGCGCGGAACAGCTGCTCCCCGCGCCGCAACAGGCGACGACGATCAATCATCTGATCCAGGCGCTCCATGTCCGCACGGTCCAGCCCTGCGGGTAAACAAAGCTGCGCCAGGCTGCAATGCGGGCAGTCCACCTTCAGCTTCGGGAAGTCGATGAGCTTGTTTGTCGGCATCGATGCAGTCGTCCTCAGGCCCTATTTTCAACACGCCTTCCTGTCGGGGTCAACCAACAATCGCGCAGACCCGGCGCTCGCCGGCGCAATAGACCCAACATGATACCAGCTTCGCGCGTGTTAGCGCTCTCACCCTGCCCGTACCGCCCGCTTCGCCGGCAGGCCTCGGCCGGGCAACGCGCACCGTGAGGTTATGTCGCTGTCATGAGAGCAACCCTAGGCCGCTCCGGCACCGCGGCAAAGAAATAGGCCTTGCGCAACTCGCTGGCATGATCCCGGCGCTGGTCCGTGTTGCCATCATAGCGCCTTTTCGCCCGGAATTGATCTGGGTCAAGGCAAAAATCGGCGCGCTCGATGAAAAATGCATCCTCGGGCGGGCTTATCGCGAATCCCTCACGCAACCAGCCCGCCACTGGGAGCTAAATATTGATCAACGTGCATGGCACCAAGCTTGACGATAGCTGCTGTAAGTCACCATGAAGATACAACTGCTGGTCTCAGACTGGAGCCCGCCCTGTCGCCGCGCCGAAGAGCTCTGGCGCGCCGTGGCCCGGGAAGTGGATGTGGAGCTGGAGATATTGAATGTCACCGAGCCGACCGGCGCCGAGATCATGAAACGGCTGCAACTCAAAACCATTTCCGCGCTGGTGATCGACCACCAGCTGGTGGCTATCGGCGTACAGAGCAAAGATGAGGCAAGAAAGATCGCTGCCACCACGCATTCACGAAGATAACTGCCGTCCAGACGCGATAGGCAGCGGATGTCGGATTACCGTGGAAGAAACAGTCACGCGCCAATATATTGCTTTGACCTCAATCAGTTCGCTGGCGGTGTTGGCGGCATACTATGCTTCGATTCGTGAAAAGCCAAGGGGGAACGTATGACGCCATACTTAGATGGGCGTATGATGGCTTTCCTATGGCCATCTTGTGGATTGGCCTCGTCGAATCGGTTTTGCGTCCGCGTCAACCGTGCGCGTGTAATCGAAACTTCCAGCGGGTGCGGTGCCTGTAGAGACATCGAGTTGTTGCGGCCATGCTTCCGGGCTGGCCTCAATGACAATACAGACCTATTCAACCAATTCTATAAGTGCTGCAAGTAGCTCGCACGAACAAGAATTGCAAACAAGACATCTGACCTGTAAAGACAACATCCAACAACAAAGCAAGGATACGCGCGCTGGAATCAAGATCGTGAAGGTATGGCGTACATTGTGGAGACCGGGCACACGTCATTCTCTCGGTGCACTGCTCACCGCCGGCGTCGTGGCGGGGGTCATCTTGTGGGGCGGGTTCAATACCGCGATGGAAGCAACCAACGTCGAGACCTTCTGCATCTCATGTCACGAGATGAAAGAGAATGTTTACCGCGAGTACAAGAAAACCGTCCACTACAGTAACCGCACCGGGGTCCGAGCTACCTGTCCCGACTGTCATGTTCCCAAACAATGGGTACACAAGGTCGCACGCAAAGTGCAAGCTACCAACGAACTTCTCCACCACTTCGTCGGGAGTATCAGCACGCCAGAAAAGTTCGCGGCAAAGCGCCTTCAACTTGCCAAACTAGTATGGAAGAGTATGAAGGAGACTGATTCAAGGGAATGCCGAAACTGTCACGACTTCGCTTCCATGAACCTCAGTGCACAAAAAGAAAATGGGCGTAGAAAACACGAACAATCCCTGAAAGAAGGCAAAACCTGTATTGATTGCCATCAAGGAATCGCCCATAAACTGCCCGAGGAGTTCGTTGAAACCGAACATGAACGCTATGAAAGCGAAGGTGTACCTTGCACTGACTGTCACGAAGGCATGGCGCGTGCGCCGGCCGGTGATGACTGGGCGAATACTGATTAAAAGACGTGGAATGGTTTCACGAGCGGGGCGTTATTCTCATCTCCATCGGACAGGTGTCACCGAAAATAAGAGACGGAATCAAATAGGTTTACTGATATGAGGCTAGGGCCGCGGAGTCAACGAAAGCTTTTTTGATCTAGATCAAGGATCCAGTCGCCGAGAAGGCATTAAATTAATGGTTTAGGAAATAACCATGTCTTTCCATGCCAAACAGCGAGAGGGCAGCATGCTGACTTTAAGACATACCGCAAAACATATCGCGCTTGCGCTGGTTACTCTGGTTGTCCTCGCGGCGGGCGAGCCACAATCCGCCGCTGCAGGAAACGCAGCTACCATAGAAAAAGGCAAGCAGCTCTACAACCAGAACTGCTCTGTCTGCCACCAAGCTGATGCTATCGGCAAGCCCGGGTTTGCGCCTTCCTTGACCAACAAGGAGCTGTTAAGCATCTCGTCGGATAAATTTCTCCTGGGCACGATACGTGACGGGCGCGCCGGTACCGGTATGCCGCCTTTTGCCCATCTGGGCCGGAAAAATGCCATGGCCATCGTTGCCTACTTGCGCTCCCACACCGAGCTGCCGAACACGGCTGCCGAGGTGGACGCGCAGCCTGCGGCCCAGGGCGATCCGCGCCTCGGCAAGTTCTGGTTTGAACAAATCTGCGCCACTTGTCACGGCATCATAGGAGACGGGTATGCGGCGGGCGGCACCGGTACGGCTATCGGTAAGATTGGGTTTCTGGGCAAGGTATCGGACGGCTTTATCCGCACCACGATTAAGGAAGGCCGCTCCAATACCCGGATGCGCGGCTTCCACGGTCCTGCGGGACTCG
>JBHHZP010000067.1:0-18101 GCA_046758085.1 Acidiferrobacterales bacterium | reverse complement strand
CGGGGATTGAACGGGGCAATACTCACGTTGCCCTCGACGATGGGCGCGTCGAGGATCCGGCTGCCGTTGAAATTGGCAACTAGCCCAAGATCGCCAACTTTCAGAGCGAGGCTAGGGACGTTCAGAGTTTGACGCGTCAGGTCTAAATCTAGCCGCATTTTCAGCTCCACCCGCGTGCGTCTTTGACCGTTGTCACGTTCGAGATCAAACGCCAGATGCAGGTCCACCGGCTTGCCGGAGACAATCCTTCCGGATTTGAGCGAGAGATCCTGGGCAATGTAGCCGCCCCCGCTCATTCGATTCTGCAAGCGAATTTCCCCGTTACGAATGTTAATGCCACCGATCGTCAGCGCCGCTATCGCCGGGAGCGCGAGCGCACTGCGCTCCTGCGCCATCAAGCCCTCCCAGTTGGTGGCCCCGACCCGATTTCTCGTTAAGTTAAGCTTGAGACCGTTCATGTACACGGTGTCTACAACCACTTCTCTTCTTAGCAGTGGAGCAACCTTGATCCTAATGCCAGCAGAAGCGATCTGGGCGAACGGCGTTTTACCGAAGCCAGGTGCATTGCCGAGCTCCGCGGCGCCCACTTCTACCCCAAGCCACGGAAAAATAGAAAGCTCGATATTTCCTTCAATGCTGAAATCCCGGCCAGTTTTCTTTTTTACAGCCTGTATGATTTCCTCTTTGTAGTCGTTCGGATCGATAACAAGGGGGAGGATTGCAGCGAGCAGAACGGTGAATACGACGACCGCGCCCAGAAAGATAACCAGGATTTTGATAGCTTTTTTCAAAGCAGATACTCCTATTTAGCTACAGCGGGTGATGGGAGCCGGGCCCGCCTCATCGGCTTCGGAAGCGCGGGTCTAGCATCGAACCCCCCTCGCATGCATTCGGCGGCATGTTGCAATAACGTTAGACATTCATTTCCGAAAGATATCCGTATCAGGAAACCACAGTAGCATGAGGATTTTCTTGCATAGATGAATCACCGTCGCAGGATAGCGACATATCATCGCGCGCAATCAGCAAAGAAAGGTCAGTGCCCACACAAGTAATGTGGTCATGGTTTCCCGCTTCTATATAGTTGGCTCCGCTGGCACAAGTGCAGAAAAGAGGTCGGGTCGCAGTCGTTCGCCCATCCCGTTAGGGGGGTGAGGTAGGTCCCCTACGCAGCGTGAGGGGCCTGGCGAGCAGTGTTGCGTCAAAAATAACGCGACTGTGGTACTGACGGTGGAAAACGTCTATGGTCGGATTCGTAGCGACCACATCGCATAGTGCAGCGAGGAGCATGATGACGAATAATAAGAACCACGAGAATTATGCGATCACGGCTGTCTACGCCCACGATGGTGACGCGCCGAACAGTAGCGGGCTGCCGGACGAAGAATATGGCCATTCCCACCTTTCGTGTGCGCACGCACGCTGCCAAGACCAATCGCGGGACGACCGCTGGGATTACCGTGATGCGCCATATTACGCTGCGGAGGTGGTCATGTGCGCGTCGGCAGCGTTACCTTTCCATAATGGCGCAACCACGATATTAAGACACGCGTGAGCCGTGCGCAGTGCTGCCTCCGCCTGCTGTGGGGTGGAGGCGCGCGCGAAAATAAACCCGAGATAACCCGAGCCTTCGGGCCAGGGAACAAGCTCATAGCCCTCGCGAACCTGGATCATCACATCTTCGATGTCAGGCACGCTTTTCGCGCCCATGACCCCTTCCACGCGCCGAAGGATGCCCGCCTGCGGAACCGGAATCATCAGTACACCGGCACCCCCTTTGCGGGTGTCGGCGGCTAACGGTTTGGACAGGGCCTGCGCGATGATCAGCTCCTCGAGCGTGTAACCGGTGCCGAAACGTAACAGCCGACCGCACAGGCCACCAATGCTGCGGGCGGCAACCTCGATGATCCATACACCCGTGTCATTGACGCGACATTCCGCATGAATCGGCCCTTCGCGCAGCCCATAGGCCTGGCATGCGCGCTCGACCTGCTCCCGGATCTGCGCCTGTATTTCGCGATCGAGTCGGGACGGCGTCACATAGTACGTCTCCTCGAAATACGGGCCATCCAGCGGATCAGGTTTATCAAAAACACTAAGATCGGCCAGGTCCCCACCACTCAGCATTCCCTCGAGGGCGACCTCGATACCCGGTACAAAGTCTTCCACCAGAATATGATTGCGCTCGGCCACCTGCTCTTTTACCAGCAATCGCTCGATGCGTGCACACGCACGCGAGAACGTCTCAAGGTCATCAGCCCGGATTACGCCGCGGCTGGCGGAAAGCGACAGTGGTTTCAACACACAGGGGAATCGCACGTTCCGCGCCTGCTCAATGAGCGGCTGGCGCAAATCGATACGACAGTGGTCAGGGACGAGTAGACCCTTTTGTCTCAAGCAGCTGCGCGCCAAATCCTTGCGCCGGGCCAGGCGTACCGACTCCGGCGGATTGTGGGGCAGGCCCAGACGACGGGCCGCCAACGCCGCAAGCTCGATGGTAGAATCGTCGGTGCCGATAATCGCGGCAAATCGCCGCGCCCTCGCCTCCGTGAGTATGGCCGCCAGCGCCTTCCCCGTGTCCTGCAAGTCGAGATGCAGACCCTCCGCGTATGCGCTCACGACGGAATATTTGCCTTGGGATGCGATCAGCACATCCACGCCCAGCTTGTGCGCGGCGTGCAGAAAAGGGGCGGTACGGTAGCTGCTGGGCGGCGCGATAAGGAGGATGCGATTGCGCACGCTGGTCGCGTTTGTCGTTCGCGCCCTCGCTGCGAACGGTACTGTCCTGCGCGTGGCGTTGCTCACCTTACCACCACGCGGTGCGATCTGGTGAGGCGGAGATTCAAGCGCGCGGTGGGCTAGAAGCCGCCACCGCCGCCGCATCCACCACAAGCACCGCTGCCCCCGACAGCCTGGAACACATTATTAAATATGAAGCTGTCGTCAGAAAAATCGATCTCGCAACCGCGCAGGTAATTCAAGGCTACGGCATCGACTACGACTTTGCAGCCGTCTTGCTCCAGCGTGCTGTCGTACTTTGTGACGTCCTCGGCGTAGGTCATCGCATACGTCATCCCACCGCAGCCCCCGCCTGCCACGAAGATGCGGATCGCCTCAATCTGGTCGTCGGCGCTCGCCAGCAACTCGGCCATTTTGGCGCGCGCTGCAGGGGTCAATTGAACATCGCCCTCACCGACCTTGGTCGAAAAAGCAACGCTTGCTGTTTCACTCATGTCAGGACTCCTATCTCAGCCGGGCTGTGTTACCCTTGCCTACGGTATAATTGACTAATGTGCTCGGTATTTTACCATTCAATGCACGTCATTTGAAACAGGCTCGGCCCATGCAGGTGTGGCGCCCATCCGAGTATTGGGGATGAAACACCGGCCACAACCATAGAAAAGGTAGGCGAAATGGCACGTACGGTCTATTGTCAGTTCCTGAAGAAAGAGGCGGAAGGTTTTGACCAGCCGCCTCACCCCGGTCCGCTGGGTCAGCGTATATACGAGAACGTTTCCCGGGAAGGCTGGAAACAATGGCTAGAGCGTTTGACCATGATCATCAATGAGAACCGACTCAGCACCGCCGATCCGCAAAGTATCGAGTTGATCGAACAACATATGGTTGGGTTTTTGTTCGGAGAAGGCGATTTGGGCAAGTTACCCCCGGGTTTTGCCCCGGGCGGGGCGAAGAAGTAGGCGTCGCGGTAAAACGCGTTCGTAGCGTTTGCCGGCCATTAATTAAAATGCGCTCACAGCGCTTGCGCGTAGCGAACTCGCCGTTGGGGCAAGCGGGATGGGCCTAACGCGGGAGGAGTGGAACAATGAAATTGGTAGCGGCGGTTATTAAACCATTCAAGCTGGACGATGTGCGCACCGCGCTGTCCGAGATCGGCGTACAAGGTATGACCGTGGCCGAGGTCAAAGGCTTCGGTCGACAAAAAGGTCACACCGAGCTTTATCGTGGTGCGGAATACGTTGTGGACTTCCTGCCAAAGGTAAAGCTTGAGGTCGCCGTCGATGACAACATACTCGACCAGGTGGTCGAGGCCATCGTAAGCTCAGCCAAGACAGGCAAGATTGGTGACGGCAAAATCTTTGTCTACGACCTCGCCCAGGCCATACGCATTCGCACCGGTGAAACCGGTCCGGACGCGCTTTAATGCGCCCCGGAGGGGCCGAATCACCGGGGTTTTGCTCACGGCCATCTTCGTCGCTATCCTCCGAGGAACCGGACTCGCTGGAGCGTGGTTACAAATTCTAGCAACACTGTGCTGTTGCATGTTCACGGGCACTTCGGGTGCCCGTTTTTGTGGACGCTGAAGGGAGTAAGCGCGAGTGTGGAGCTCAACCCTGTAAGGGGCAAGACAATTTGTCGCGGCACGAAACCGGTGAACAGCCGAGACACAAGATCGAACAGTGAACACCCGTATGCACGGCTGCCCGGACCACCACCCGTCGCCCGACCCATGCCTGCAGGCATCGCTGGTTTCGGCCTGGTTAAGCCCACCTCGACGACGTTTTTCCGCTTTCCTACTACTGCTGCTCACGCTGTGCCTGGCTGCCGCCGCGCAGGAGGCAGGTGCGGCGCGGGCGCAGCACGTAATCGTTATCAGCATCGACGGCTTACGCCCCGACGCCATTGCACGAACGCACGCGGCTCACCTGCAAGAACTCATTGCCCAAGGCACCTATTGTCCCGCCGCGCGATCGGTACGCCCGTCGGTGACGGTGCCCGCCCATGTGTCGATGATCACCGGGCTTGACCCCGAGGCCCACCAGGTACTCTGGGACCGCTATCGCCGTGGTTACTACACCGGTGCGACGATGTTCTCGGTAGCCAAAGAGGCCGGCCTGAGCACAGCCCTATTTTTCGCCAAGAAAAAACTGAACTATCTGGTTAACCCGAACCATATTGACTTCGTCTACGGCAAACGCCCCTCGCCCCACCGTCCCACGGATACTACCGCCGCGGGGCTGGCCGAGGCCTTCGCCCGCGCCTGGCAAGCCCATGCCTACGCGTTGGTCCTGGTGCATATTCGCGAACCGGATATTGCCGGGCATCGTCACGGCTGGATGAGCCGCCCCTATCTGAGCGCGGTGGAAGAGACCGATCGCGCCATAGGTTTCATCGTGTCTGCGCTGCGGCGCAGCGGTGCCTGGGACAAGACAGCACTGATCATTACCGCCGATCACGGGGGGCGCGGCTCGCACCATGCCCGATCTCATCGCGAGAACCTGACGATTCCCTGGATCGCCGTGGGCCCCGGCATACCGGCAGGTTTACGCCTCCAGCGGGCGGTATCCGTCTACGACACGGCCCCGACCGCGCTCGCGTTCCTTGGCCTGTCGATGCCTGTCGACGTTGACGGCACGGTTGTCACGGAGGTGGTACAAAAGTCTCACCATCTCCATGCGCCTTAGCCTGCATTTCTCACCGGCTATCTACTGCGACCGCGTATCTGCACGCGTCTACGGCCTTGCGCTCGGAAAACGTACTCAACGTAGTGTAAGCTACGCCTCCGCGCATTTTCGCTCGCGCGCCTTGTAGCCACGGGCATCTCCACGCCCTCGCGACGATACCCGGTGAGAAATGCAGGCTAGCAGCGGGGGTATGACCCACCAGGAATGCACCTCCCGCGACTCCTCATGATCGCGCGTAACGCAGGATTTCATGATGTTTTTGCCAGGCGTCGCAGCCGCAGACTACGCGCCGATGCTGGCGGCAGATGCCTGCTGCGACTATGTTAGATGTAGTCGCCGGACCATACCGGAGAACACGGCGACCTGCCTGGCAAGCTAATCTAGATATGTCCATCAAGATCTCGCCCCGGGGGCAAAGGCGCTTCGCCCCAGGACCGCATCACTGGTTGGTGAACGCGGCATCCGTTGCCGCGTTTAGCGCCGTTCTGGCCCTGCTCGCCGGCACGGTGTCCGCGTCTCCCGAGCAGCCGGGCACCGCGCAAGTCCTGCGCATCATGACTGCCAGCACTGCTGGGGACACTGGGATCATTCGTGCGCTTGCGGGCGCCTTTGCCGCCAAGCACGCAGGAGTAAGCATCGAGGTGCGCAGCGCCGGGACGGTGCAGGTACTCGATCTTGCTCGTGAAGGCAAGGCCGATCTGGTGATCAGCCATCACCCCGGCAGCGAGGAACTCTTCGTCGCGCAGGGCTACGGCCGTTTGCGCACCCTCATAATGTACAACGAATGTGCGATCTTCGGTCCGCCGTCGGACCCCTTGGGTCTCGCGCTCGAAACCGGGCCAATCGCCGTGATGCAGCGGTTGGCACGCGAGGAAGTGCCCTTCATGGTTCCGGGCCGCCGCTCAGGGACACAAGAAAAATTGGACGAGCTTTGGCTGGCCGCCGGCATTGAGCCCGACTGGCTGGGTTATGAGGTCACCAAGGAGAGTGCGGCAAATACGCTGGTGAACGCCTCACTTTTCGGGGCCTACGCATTCGCTGACCTCGGTACTTACCTGATAAATCGCGAAGAGCTCGCCGGGCGCATTGCCCCTTTGTTCCGTGACCACATGACATTGCGCAATAATTACTACGCCATCGTCGTCGACCGTGAACGCATTCCCCAGGCAAACGAACCGCTCGCTGAGGTCTTCTTGGAGTACCTGGTTTCCGATGAGGGCCAGCAAGAAATAGCCCGCTTTAGTGAGAAAAAATTCGACACCCAAGTGTTTACTCCGGCCGCATACCTCGACAAGGGGCTCAAAGCCCGCCGCGCCGCACGTGCGCTGGAGACGCAAACGAGCCACCTGCGGCGCGTAACCTTCCTAGCCACCATGCTGGGGTTGCTTAGCCTTACGGCGATCTGGCTGTTCGTGCGCTCGCGAAAACTCGAGTCCGTAAGCCGGATGAGTGAACAGCGCTTTGCGTTCGCAGTGTCCGGCACGAACGATGGCATCTGGGACTGGGACCGACGGACGGACGTCGCCTATGTATCACCGCGGGTATTCGAGATCCTGGGTTACACCGAGCAATCGACAACATTGCCCGATCCCGTGCACGTCTGGGAGGAGCGCATCCACCCGGAAGAGCGCGAGGAAGTGTGTGAGCAGCTGCGACAATATCTCGCCGGAAAAGCCCCCGCGTTGTTTGTTTCCGAGCATCGCTTGCGTATGGCGAACAACGAATATCGTTGGGTACAAATACGTGGAAAAGCAGTACGCAACGCTTCCGGCGCGCCAATCCGCATGGCCGGTTCGCTCACGGATATTGCCGATCGCAAGGAACAGGAGGCAGCACTCGAGCACCAGGCGCTGCACGATGCGCTCACCGGCTTGCCCAATCGTATGTTGCTGCTCGATCGGCTGCAGCAGGCGATCCTGGCTGCCGAACGCCGCGGGCACGCGGCTGCGCTGATTGTAATGGATCTGGACCGCTTCAAGGAGATTAATGACACCCTTGGACATCAGGTCGGCGACCTGGTGCTTAAGCAAGTCGGCATGCGACTGCAACGTGCTTTGCGTCGATCCGACAGCGTCGCGCGTCTTGGTGGTGACGAGTTTGCCGTGTTACTGCCACATGCCGATGAGACCTATGCCAAGCACGTCGGCCAAAAAATCTTACTTCTGCTCGACCGCGTCTTTGAGCTAAGTCACCACTCACTACATATCGGCGGCAGTCTCGGTATCGCGCTCTATCCAGATCACGGTGAAGACGCCGAGACGCTGCTTAAGCGGGCAGACGTGGCAATGTACACAGCCAAGCGCTCCAATACCGGCTGCGCTCTGTATGACGAGAGCCACGATCAAGGGAGTGTGCAACGGTTGCGGTTGGCCAACGAGTTGCATGATGCGCTCGAGAGCAACGTGCTTGAGCTTTACTACCAGCCAATAGTCGAACTGCCTTCAACCAAGATTGTTGGCGTAGAATCGCTCTTGCGCTGGCAGCATCCGCAGCGAGGATGGATTCCACCGAATGAAATGATCCCCATCGCCGAACACAGCGGCCTGATCAAGCCACTCTCGATGTGGGTGCTGGATTCCGCGCTGGACCAATGTGTCAAGTGGCGTGAGAGCGGAATCCAGCTGAAGGTCGCGGTTAACCTCTCGGTCTGGAACCTGCATGACCCCAACCTGATCGATGAGATTGCGCAGAAATTGGCTGCCCGGGCCATGCCGGCCAGCCAGCTCGAGCTGGAAATCACCGAGTCTACAACCATGGCCGATCCGGAGCGCTTCAGCGAGCTCCTCGGGCAACTCGATGAAATGGGCATTCGTCTTGCAATCGATGACTTCGGCACGGGATTCTCGTCGCTGGGCTACCTCACGAAGTTACCGGTTGATGTCATCAAAATAGACAAGTCGTTTGTGATGGACATGGATCACAATCAGGATAGTGCAACGATTGTGCGTTCCATCATTGATCTCGCGCACAATCTCGGGCTCAAAGTCGTAGCGGAAGGGGTAGAAAGCGCGGATGTGATGAGCCGGCTCGCCACGCTGGGCTGCGATGTCGTGCAGGGATATTACCTGGGCCGACCGATGCCCGAACTGCAGCTTCGGCATTGGCTCAGTGACTCTCCCTGGGGTCTGCAGGCCATGCGGCCAAAGCGCGCGGCCGAGTAGCCGGACCGAAAGTAACCGAAATTTATTATAGCCGGGCACTGGCCTGTCAAGAGACCCTCCCCGCAGTACCAAAAAATCCCTTTACAATAGCGCCACCGATCATGTTAGCATTGACTGGCTGGCCATTTGCCCAGGCGCGTCACCGCACAGGTAGCCGCAGTCTGACCAAGTAGTCCCTGTGCAGGAAAACTACGGGCGGCAGCGAGAACCAGCAACGAGCAGCTGACGCGCGTACAGACACATGGAGAAACCGGACTTCGCCTCGGTGTTCTCGGGGGCGTGTCAAGAAGAATTAAGGAGGATGGGATGGAGACGGCCACGCCAACTCGCTTGACCGCGTACTCGCACGGTGCCGGTTGCGGCTGCAAGATTGAGCCTGCGACGCTGCACCAGATCCTTGCGGGAATATCCAACCGGTGTAATGGCAGCGACCTGCTCGTAGGACTGGAGCACAGTGATGATGCTGCCGTCTACCGCCTTGATGACCACCAGGCGCTGGTGTTCACCACGGATTTTTTCACGCCGATCGTGGACGATGCCTACCTTTACGGCAGGATAGCCGCGGCCAATGCGCTCAGCGACGTGTACGCCATGGGTGGTGAAGCATTGCTTGCGAACGCCATAATCGGTTTTCCCGTAGGCAGAGTGTCGCTGGAGACGGTGCAGGAAATCATGCGCGGCGGCGCGGACGCCTGCGAGGATGCCGGTATTCCTCTGGCAGGAGGCCATACGATCGACAACCCACAACCGATCTTCGGCCTTTCGGCCATCGGCATAGTGCTCATCGATTTACTCAAGACCAACGCCACGGCACAGATTGGCGACCTGTTGTTACTGACTAAACCGCTCGGCATCGGCATCATGACGACGGGTATCAAGACGGGAGATCTTTCCAGCGCCGGCTACGATGAGTTGATCGGCCATCTGGCTGCGCTGAACAAAGTCGGTTCCTGGGTGGGGAAGCAGTACGGTGTGCATGCAATGACGGATATCACGGGCTTCGGAATCGCAGGACATGCGCTCGAAATGGCCGATGCTGCGGGTGTACGTATAGTCATTGATACCCCCGCGGTCCCCGTGATGGAGGAGGCCTGGTCGCTGGTGGTTGAAGGCGTCGTACCCACAGGGGCTTATCGCAACATGCACAGTTACGGTGACTCGCTGTACTTCGACGACGACTGGGACATCGATCACCAGCTTGTCTTTGCCGATCCACAGACCAACGGCGGATTGCTGATCGCGGTGGCCCCGGAGCGGGCACAAAACATTCTGCGGGGACTGCGGGAACACGGCTGCGCGCAGGCCGCTGTGGTCGGTGAAGTCATGGCGCGCGCGGGAAGCGAGGCGCCGGTCGTGTTTAATCGCTAGCGCTTACGCGGGGCGGCAGCGGCGATTCTGGAGCCCTACCGTGGAACCCGGTCTCCTCGAAACGCTCTTCGCCCTCGGCCTGCTGGGTGGCTTTGTGTCAGGCCTGGTCGGGCTCGGCGGCGGCATCATCATGGTGCCGCTGCTGCTGTATGTCCCACCCGCACTCAGTGTCGGCGTGCTATCGATGAAGGTCATCGCTGGCATTACCTCGGTCCAGAGCTTCTGTGGCGCCATGTTCGGCGCCATTGGACATAAAAAGCATAATCGCATCAGCTTCCCACTGACTGTTGCCATGGGCGGGAGTATGGCCGTGGGCGCGCTTGCCGGGTCTGTTGCATCTGCGTTCCTCACCGCTGACGCGATTCTGCTGGTCTTTGCGCTCATGGCGATCGCGGCCGCAGTGATGATGCTTATCCCCAAGCGCGAGGAAGCCTTGGAACGCCCGGTGGCGGCGGTTGTCTTCAGCAGGCCGCTGGCGGTACTCATCGGGCTCGGCATCGGCGTGCTTGCCGGCATTATCGGTCAGGGCGGGGCCTTTCTGTTTATCCCAGCCATGATGTTCTTCCTGCGGATACCCACACGCATTACCATCGGCACCGCGCTTGCGATTGGCATTATCTCATCAACGTCTGTACTGCTTGGCCGCGTCGGGACACACCAGATCCCCTATCTGATGTCGTTGGTGGTAGTGCTGGGCGTCCTCGTCGGTGCACAGCTCGGCAGCGCTCTCAGTCAGCGCACTCCGCGCGGCTTGCTGCGCGGCATATTGTCAGTATTGATTGCATCAACCGCGGTCAAGATCTGGTACGAGCTGCTGTTCGGTTAGCCGCTCGCCCCGCGCCCGTTAATCACCACTCTTGTGCCACGAGCGCCAGGGCGGGCTTGCCAGACGTTCGGCGCTGTGTTACCGGTAAGTGACGATGATCCAAGTGCACACCGATGTTGTCGGCAGCCTGTTACGTCCGCCCGCACTGCTCAATGCCCGCGAGCAGCTTGCGGCCGGGACGCTCGCGCCGGCGCAGTTCAAGGCCATCGAGGACCGCGCCGTGGACGACGCAATCGCGCTGCAAGAAGAGGTGGGCCTGCAAGTGATCACCGATGGCGAGCTGCGCCGATTGTCCTTTCAGAGCCAGCTCCCCGCGGCCGTGGAGGGCTTCGGCGGGTACGATCTCGATGCATTCTTGTGGGGAGATTGGCATGGCGACGAAAATGCGGGCGACATACATAAGGATCGCCCGCCGACGCTGGGGGTCGTCAGCCGGTTGCGCCGAAAGCGCCATCTGTCGGCCGAGGAGTTCACCTACCTGCGGGCCCGGACCAACAAGATCCCGAAGATCACACTGCCTAGCCCCAGCTTGTGGGCGAATTTCTGGTCTCCTGAACGGGCGACCACGGCCTACCCGACGCTGGACGGCTTTCTCGCCGACGTTGTCGACCTCCTTCGGACCGAAGTGGAGGAGCTGGTGCGCCTCGGGGCGACCTACTTGCAGATCGATGCGCCGCACTACACGCTTCTTCTGGACCCCAAGACGCGGGAGTTTTACGAGCGCAGCGGTTGGAGCCTCGATCGCTGGCTCGCCCGCGGCATCGAAATGGATAACGCTATTATGGATGGGTTTCCCGAGATCACGTTTGGATTTCACCTGTGCCGCGGCAATCAAGACAGCCGCTGGCTTGTGGCTGGGGGTTACGACTTCCTCGCAAAAGCAATCTTCCCACGTATTTGTGCACAGCGGCTGCTGCTCGAGTACGATGATGCGCGCGCCGGCTCCTTCGAGCCCTTGCGCGCGGTGCCCGACGACAAGATAGTCGTCCTCGGTCTGGTAACCACCAAGCGACCGCGCCTCGAGAGCCCCCAGGTGCTGGCTGCCCGGATCGCGGAAGCGAGCCGTATTGTACCATTGGAACGCCTTGCACTCAGCCCACAGTGCGGCTTCTCCACGTCGGTCCTCGGTAATCGGCTCTCGATCGATGATCAAAAACGCAAGCTCGGGCTAATCGTGGGTACCGCCAAGGTCGTATGGGGATAACTGCGTCCAGGTGGAGCATCCGGTGAGGCCAGAACCTAGGTTACATTAGTCAGTACCCGAGTTGCGACCTCTATGCAAACTCCCAAGCCACCCCGTGCCCCGAAACAAGGCAAGGTCCTGACACACCACGGCATAGCGCGTGCCGACCCCTGGTACTGGTTGCGCGATAAGGACGACCCGGCCGTCATGGACTATCTGCAGGCGGAGAACGCCTACACCGATGCGGTCATGGCCCCTAGCCGGGATCTGCAAACAGCACTGTACAAGGAGATGCGCGCCCGCATCAAAGAAGACGACGCCACCGTACCAGAAAAGGAGGGGATGTATTTCTACTACGAGCGCTACGAACGAGGGGCGCAGTATCCAAGTTACCGCCGCAAGTATCAGACGCTCGATGCGCCCGACGAGCTCCTGTTGGACCTGAATCAGCTGGCCAAGGACGAACCCTATCTGGAGCTGGGTGTCTGCGAAAACAGTCCCGACCACCGTTATCTCGCCTACTCCTTGGATGTCGATGGTTCCGAAGAGTACACCATCCGAGTCAAGGATCTTACCAACGGAGATCTGCTCGACGAACGCATATCTCGTACTTACGACTCGCTCGAGTGGGCCAATAATAATTGTACGTTTTTTTATACCGTGTTGGACGAGTACCAACGCCCTCTCAAGGTGTTCCAACACAAGCTCGGCGACCGTCCCGAGTATGACCGCCTCGTCTTCGAGGAGCATGACCCACGATTTTTTCTTTCACTATTCAAATCAGAAAGCGGGCATTTTATTTTCATTTGCAGCGAAGGCAACAACATGTCGGAGTGGTATTACATTGACGCCTACCACCCAGACCGGACCCCTACACTGATCGAACCCAGAACGCGAGATCATGAGTATGACGTTACGGACCACGGTACACGTTTTTTCATTCGCACGAATATCGATGGGGCAAAAGACTTCAAGATCGTAGAGGTGCCGATCACCACACCTGGCGCGAGTCAATGGAAAGACTTCATTGCCCACCATTATGGCCGGCTGATCGACGATTTCGTCGTATTCAGAAACTATCTCGTCGTATCCGAGACCTCACACGGCCTGCCGCAAGTAAGGGTTATCGAGCTCACCAGCGGCAGCAGCCACCATATCCAGTTTTCAGAGGAAGACTATGATGTGCACGTCATGATGGGGCGCGAGTTCGACACCACCATATTGCGATACTCCTACAGCTCCTTGGCAACGCCGGAGGAGATCTACGACTACGATATGACTACCGGCGTTCGCGTGCTGCGCAAACGAAAGGAAGTACTCGGCGGGTTTCGTAGCGATGACTACGAGACAATGCGAATCTACGCACGAGGCCGTGACGGCGCCGAAGTTCCCATCTCTCTGTTGTTGCGCAAAGAAACACCCCGGGACAGGACGGCCCCGCTTGTGCTGTACGGCTATGGTTCCTATGGCCACAGCATCGCACCACGTTTCAATCAGATGTACTTGAGCTATGTGGACCGCGGGTTCATCTATGCCATTGCCCATGTCCGCGGCGGTATGGAGATGGGTTTCCAGTGGTATGAAAATGGCAAATTACTGAAGAAGAAAAACAGTTTTGATGACTACATCGCATGCGCGGAGTACTTGATTGAAAAACATTTCACCGCGCAGGGGCAGATTCTCGGCGTAGGCCGAAGCGCCGGCGGCATGTTGTTGGGAGCCGTCGTTAACCTGCGCCCGGAGTTGTTTAAGGCGATTATCGCGGACGTACCATTTGTTGACGTCATCAATACCATGTCGGACAAATCTTTGCCCTTGACAACCGCTGAGTACAATGAATGGGGAAACCCGGATGACAAGTATTATTTCGAGTACATGCTGTCTTACTCGCCCTACGATAATGTCCGGCCTCAACGCTATCCCCACATACTGGTGGTCGGCGGGATGAATGACCCGCGGGTTACATACTGGGAACCAGCGAAGTGGGTGGCAAAGTTGCGACACACCAAAACCGACCACAATCTGCTGCTCTTGAAGGTCCACATGGGCTCAGGCCACGCAGGTGCCTCAGGTCGATTTGAATATCTTAACGAGATCGCGCTCGAGCTGGCCTTTGCGCTCAAAGTGTTTGACAAAGCCTGAGTGGAGCGCGCGTGTCCACACCAGCGACAAGAGCTTGTCAAATACGATGGGGATTCACTATCCCGCAAATCTCGGCCCGCTCTCCTGAAACCCGTCAACACTGCAAGGTGTTTTTCGATCTGGAGCTGCTCAATTACGAACTGCCGAAAATCGCCTTCGCCCCCTGTTGACAGCTCTTACGGGCTGCATCACGGCGTAGGGATCCGGATTATTCGTCGCAATAGTCGCCCCCTTTGCCGCGTACCAACGATTGCCTTGTGCGTCAACAAGCTCCACCGTTAACCAGCCTGGATTTTCTTCAACCACCGTGTCGAGCATATCGAACGCGCGTTGCAGTTCGTTCCCGGCCATAAGTAGCGCAATACCCTCGGCGACGCCGCGCAGTTGCCCGGACCACTGTTCCTTGTACTCCTTCTCGACAACATTCGTGGCCTGTGGAAACCAGCCGACATTGACATAGGCTGTCAGCACGATGCCGAATACAATCAAGGGGATAAATAACCCAAGCCGTAAGCTCATAATCGGCTCTGTCTGACGTCAACTGCTCATCCTCTTCTCTGGAATGATCGCCATACATTCCTCGAGCGGCGCTGGGTCTGCAATTTCGAAGCCTTGTGCATAGTCCACACCCAGCTCCTTGAGCCTGGTCAACACCCCCTTTTGCTCCACATGCTCAGCTATCGTCTGGATATCCATCACCTCTCCGATCTGGCGCATGATCTTTACCATCGCATAATCAACCGGGTCACTTGCGCTATCACGGACAAACCGACCATCAATTTTCAGGTAATCCACCTGTAGGTTCTTGAGGTAAGCAAACGAGCTGAGGCCGCTGCCAAAATCATCCAAGGCGAACCGGCAACCCATCGATTTCAGCACGGAAATAAAACGCTTGACATGTGTCAGATTGGCGATTGCCGCAGTTTCCGTGATTTCAAAGCAAATGTTCTCCGGTGGAATTGAGTTCTGATGCAGTTGATCCACTACAAAATCCAGGAAACGTTCATCCGACAGTGACTGACCGGAAAGATTAATGGCCAGAATGCTAAGATCGCTCGATGTGGTGACCCCCACGTCGCACAGGAAAGCACAAACCTTGCGCATAACCCAACGATCTATGATGGGCATCAAGTTGTAGCGCCTGGCAGCTGGCAGGAAAGCGGTTGTCGGCACGTGCTCGCCATTCTCATCTTGCATGCGTATCAGTACCTCCGCGTAGCCGCAACGCTTCGCCTCGGCGGACAACGGCATCGCCTGTTGCCCAAACAGGTCAATCCGGTCTTCCTGAATGGCCCGTGCAATTCGTGACACCCATTGCATTTCCCCGAGGCGTTGCTCCATAATCTCGTCATCCGGCTCATGGACATGGACCCGATCACGGCCACGATCCTTCGCCATGTAGCACGCCGAATCGGCCATGCTCAACACTTCCGCAATACTTCCACTATCGCCCGTGATGGGTACAACACCGATGCTGATTCCCACTTCGAATACGCGATCCTCCCATGCGAAACGGAAGTTCTGCACGCTCTGGCGCAATCCGTCAGCGATTTTTCTCGCCTGCTCAAGCGGACAACCTTCCAACAGCACGCCGAACTCATCGCCCCCCAGGCGCGCCAGGGTGTCACTCTCCCGCACCCCTCGCTGCAGCTCCGCGGCGAGCTGCCTGAGCAGAGCGTCACCGGCAACATGTCCGCACATGTCATTGACAGCCTTGAACTGATCCAAATCGAGGTAACACAGGGCGTGCTGACGATCTTCTGTGTGAGCACTCTTAAGTGCTTGCATAAGGCGCAACTCGAACTCGTGGCGATTTACCAATCCCGTTAGTGCGTCATGGCTTGCTTGATAGGACATTCGCCGCGCAATGCCATGCATCTCGGTCGCCTCATGTAATACCAGGACCGCGCCTATGCCATGGAGATCATGATCATGAATGGGGCTGATCGTAATCTCGACAGAGAACTCTTTTTCTCCATCTCGGTGGACGAGCACGCTGTGGCCAGAGAGACGCACGCTGCGTTTTTCCTGCAGACATCGCCGTACCGGGTCCGGCACCGCCTTCTCCGTTGCTTCATCAACCAGTTTGAGTACCCGCTGCAGGGGCAGGCCTTGAGCCTCGGCGTTTGGCCAGCCCGTAAGCTGCTCCGCCACGGGATTAAGATATTCGACCGTACTGTCCATGTTGGTCGTGATAACCCCATCACCAATGGATTTCAGGGTCACCTGGGCCAGTTCCTTTTCTAGAAACAAATCCGCCTGTGCGCGTTCTCGCTCCTGTATCTCCGCGGCGAGCTCTGCGCTCGCACGGTTCGCCTCCATCTGTGCATTCGACAAACCTTCAGTCAACGTGATATTTTCGAAACGCAAGGTCAAAGAGTCCTTGATGGTCAAGTGAATCGCCCGCCCGATCGCCAGCATGGCCCCACTAAACACCAGCATCATGAGTCCCATAAACACATAGATGTTGCCACCCTGCAAAAGCAACAGCACGGCCGGCGGTAACAGCGCTGGAAACAAGAAAGCAACGTAGGCGCTCATTACTGCAGACAGATACGGCGCTGCGCCCGCAGCCATGCCTCCGAGCAGAAATGCGAGGAATGCCTGATGGAAAACGAAACCGGTTGGAAACAGCAGCGTGCCCGCCAGCCCCCAACTAACCCCGGCGCAGCACGCACCGGCGCTAAACAGCACCCGCCAACGCCGCATATCGGCCTCGGGGTCGGTGGTGCGGTGAAATGTACGGACCAGGATAAATCGTCCCAAGGTAACGAGCGCCATAAATCCGAACCAGGCAAGTAACCACTCGTGCCGCACGACGTCCCATAGGCCCGCTACCAGGAAGGCAGAGATCAGGAACGAAATAACAAACCCACGATTGGCCTGTGCGTACACGAGCTTGACTTGCTCGGCAAGTATCCGCCGGTTCATGTGCTCGGTATCATCAGCGTGGCCATCCACCGACGGCGGCACGATTGCAGATTGCTTGTTACTTCGTCCAGTCATACATTCGTTACTCACGAAAAACGACCCGCACGCCGGCTGTTGAGTGGCGTGCTCCGGTTCCCCGAGCCCGAGCAGCTGGAAACCTTGCGGGCTCCGGTTTTCGCAGGGTGTTACCGCGGCTTTGGCGAACCGGGCCAATCAAGGCGCCGGTTTAGATCAAAAAATCGCCGGCCGCATGGCCGGCTGATGCCCGGAAGAGAGAAAATCTTGAAATGTCAGATACTTATGCCGAACCTCATCCTTTCCACACCAATTTTGCCATCCTGGCAAACCCGAATTTCCCCCCGCTCCTTCCCCAGTATAGTACGCACGAGCGTGGCCGGTTGGCCTGCTTTGGCCGTTTTTTCTTGGCGATCCGGCGCTGTGGGCGCCGCGCCATGCGCCGAAATTCCTCGCCACCGCCCGCCCACCGCGGCCCGTGTCCGATTGCCACTGTGTCCGGCGGCCATTCTGGCAGGTGCTTGGCTCATACGGCCAAGGTTCGCGCTATGGGGTCATCGCCACAGCCGCCCTGCAGTGATCCGTTGGGCAATACTGGTGGGTTCATGGGTCAATCGCGCGGCAACGGGCAGGTAGCGGATGCACATTGTTGCTGTCGCGTACCGGCGGTTATGTACTAACGGGCTTGCTGCGCTTCGCTCTCCGTGCTCTCGCTTGCAAGTCCAGGGCCTGCCGTCCGTGGCAATCCCGTTCGCCGGACCAAGGCTCCCCCGAAGCCTTGGTACCCCCCCGGCTCACCCACCCCCATACGACGGGTTCCTTTGACTCAGGCCATCCCTGGCCTTCGCCCTGCGGGTCGCCTACGGCGGTCCAAATCTGATCCGGCCAGATTTGTCTTCACGTGCCCAAAGACACGCCCCGGGAGCGAAACTGGACGCACTTCAGTGCGCCCGTTAAGGGGCCGCACCAGGGACGGTGCGGCTCAAAGGAACCGAAAGAAAGGGCACCCCGGGCTCTGCGCCCCGCATGGCGCTTGTCTTGTATGGTGTTCT
>JBHHZP010000066.1:0-18310 GCA_046758085.1 Acidiferrobacterales bacterium | reverse complement strand
GCCCCTTACGGGCCCGCTCTTCGTCTGCACTCGGGGCTCGGCTTGACCAAGGGGGCGAAAAACAACGTCTACTTCACCCTGACTCGAGCCGGTAACCTTCCTCAGTGCTTGGATCGGCGAAATGCGCCAAGAAAAACCCCGACACTTCGTGCTTGCCCTTCGCCCTCATTCCTCGCTTCGGCTTGAGTAAGGGGATAAAAAAAACCAAACCCCGGTTCCGGACCGTTCTTCGCCTCCTTCGGCGTTCGGCTAGGCGAAAGGCGCCCAAAAAATACTAAAATAAAATACCCTACGGGTAACCAATCACGGTTTACGATATTCTTCTTTATTTCAGTCGCTCGATGATGGCCTGGGTGAACTCGTCCGTGCTGCTTTGCCCGCCGAGGTCCATGGTGCAACGATCGCGCGATTGGATCACATCGCGCAGTGCCCCGCGTACGCTTTCCGCCTTGTCACCCATGCTCAGATGCTCGAGCATCAGCGCCGCTGCCAGGATCAATGCCGACGGATTGGCCACGTTCTTGCCCGCTATATCCGGCGCCGAGCCGTGTACCGCCTCGAAAATCGCCGCCTCATCACCGATGTTGGCGCCCGGCGCCATGCCCAGGCCGCCGATGAGCCCTGCGCAGAGATCGGAAATAATATCCCCGAACAGATTGGTGGTGACAATGACATCAAACTGGTAGGGGTTCATCACCAGCTGCATGCAGGTATTGTCCACAATCATTTCGCTGGTGACGATCTCGGGATAATCGCCGGCAATCTCGCGTGCCACCGTTAGAAATAATGCGGAGGTCGCCTTGAGGATGTTCGCCTTGTGCACGACGGTAATCCGCGTCCTGCGGTACGCGCGCGCGGTCTCATAGGCGAAATGCAAGATGCGCGAGGCCCCGGCGCGTGTCACGACGCTGACCGACTCGGCACGCTCGCCATCAGCCGACAGCTCCTGGCGCTCCGCCGCGTACATGCCTTCGGTGTTCTCACGGATGGTGATGATGTCGATATTGTCGTAGCGCGCGGCGGTGCCCGGATAGGAAATGGCCGGGCGGAGGTTGGCGTACAGATTGAAGCGCTTGCGCAACGCCACATTCAACGAGCTAAACCCCTCCCCCACCGGTGTGGTCAAGGGGCCTTTCAGCGCGACACGGTTCTTGGCAATCAGATCTTCGGTCGCCTGTGGCAGCAAGTCCTCGCCCTTCTCCAGCGCCGCGAGGCCGGCATCAGCGAAAGCGTAGTCGAGGCCGCAGTCGAGTGCGTCCAGCACCGCCAGCGCGGCCTGCATGATCTCCGGACCGATACCGTCGCCCGGGATGACGGTGATGGTTTTTCTCTTCATGGGTGCTTAGTGTCGCGTAAGATCAGAGAAGGCCGCCCTCGCTGGCGATTTTTTCACTTGTATCCTGGATCTTGCAGCTTATATCTCTCTTAGGCCCGCACCGCGTCTTCCTCGACCAGCTCCAGATCGAACGCCGCCGCCATGAGGGCGCGCGTGTAGGGCTCGCGTGGACGCTGGAAGACTCGCTCCACCGGGCCATGCTCGACCACCTGGCCGTCGCGCATGACGATTACTTCATCGCTGAGCGCGCGCACAACCTTCAGGTCATGACTGATGAACAGGTAAGCGAGCTGGTGGCGTGCTTGCAACTCGCGCAGCAGATCTACAATCTGCGCCTGCACCGACATGTCGAGTGCCGATGTCGGCTCGTCGAGCACTACGAATCGCGGCTTCAGCACCATCGCCCGCGCGATCGCGATACGCTGACGCTGGCCCCCGGAGAACTCGTGTGGATAACGGTGCCGGCTTTCCGGATCCAGACCGACCTCTTCCAGCGCCTGCACGATCAGGCGCTTACGCTCGTGCGGCGTGTCCGCCAGGTCGTGCACGCGCAGGCCTTCCTCGACGATTTGTCCGACCGACAGGCGCGGACTGAGACTGCCGAAGGGGTCCTGGAACACGATCTGCATCTCGCGCCGCAGCGGCCGCAGCGTGCGCGAGTGCATGCCCTGGATCTCGCGGCCTGTGAACTCGATCGACCCCTCGCTTCGCTGCAGGCGCAATAGCGCAAGGCCCAACGTCGTTTTCCCGGAACCGCTCTCGCCGACCACGCCGACCGTGTGCCCCTGGCGCACATTGACGCTGATGCCGTTGACTGCCTTGACATGGCCCACTGTTCGTCGCAGCACCCCCGCTTTTACCGGGAACCAGACTTTTATGTCCTGTGCGGTCATTACTGGGCGGGCATCCGGCGGTGCGGCCACCGCCACGCCTTTGGGCTCGGCGGCCAGCAGCCGCTGCGTGTACGCGTGTTGCGCTCGGGTGAAAACGTCCTCGCAGGCACCTGATTCTACGATCTCGCCCGCGTACATCACGTACACGCGTTTCGCCATCTTGCGCACCACGCCAAGATCGTGCGTGATAAGCAGCAGCGCCATACCGAGGCGCGCCTGCAGGTCCTTGAGCAGTTGAAGGATCTGTGCCTGAATCGTGACGTCGAGGGCGGTAGTAGGTTCGTCCGCGATCAGTAAGTCCGGCTCGTTAGCGAGCGCCATCGCGATCATAACGCGTTGGCGCTGGCCGCCCGAGAGCTGGTGCGGATAGGCGCTAAGGCGCTGCTCAGGGTCGGCAATGTGAACCAGATTAAGCAGCTCCAAGGTGCGCGCTCGCGCAGCCTCGCGCGAGAGGCCCTTGTGTACGGTCAACACCTCGTTGATCTGCTTTTCCACGGTGTGGAGCGGGTTCAACGACGTCATCGGTTCCTGAAAAATCATCGAGATCCGGTCGCCGCGCACTTGTTGCAGCGTTTTCTCGTCGGCACCCACCAGCTCGCGACGCTGGAATCGGATGGAACTGCCGCGTGCATGGGCCGCAATCGGGTAAGGCAACAACTGTAAGACCGACAGCGCGGTCACCGACTTGCCGGAGCCGCTCTCGCCGACCAGACCCACGGTCTCTCCCTTGCGCACCTCGAGCGAAACACCCTTGACCGCAGTGATGGTCTGCGCCGGCTGACGAAACTCTACGCCTAGATGGGCGATTTGCATCAGCGACTCGGGCATCTAGTCAACACGCTCCGCAGTTGATTCCGCCAGTGCCGCGGTCGACATGGCTACCGCCTCCTCCGGCGCCGGGGCTGCGGCGAACAGCTTGCGTGGATCGAACGCATCGCGCACGGCCTCGCCGATGAAGATTAGCAGGCTCAGCATGACCGCAATCGAGAAAAAGCCGGTAAGCCCGAGCCACGGCGCTTGCAGATTGGCTTTCCCCTGCGCCAGCAGCTCGCCAAGCGACGCGGAACCCGGCGGCAATCCGATCCCGAGAAAGTCGAGCGAGGTGAGCGCCGTCACAGAGCCCGCCAGCGTAAACGGCATGAACGTGAGTGTCGCCACCATGGCATTGGGCAACACGTGGCGGAACATGATGATGCGATCGCTCACGCCAAGCGCGCGCGCTGCTCGTATATAATCGAAGTTACGCGCGCGCAAGAACTCTGCGCGCACGACGCCTACAAAACCCATCCAGCTGAACAGCAACAACAACCCGAGCAACCACCAGAAATTCGGTTCCACGACACTCGCCAGAATGATCAAGAGATACAACGTCGGCATGCCCGACCAGATCTCGACAAACCGCTGGGCCAACAAGTCCACCCAGCCACCGAAGTAGCCCTGCACCGCACCGGCCGCCACGCCTACGATCGCGCTCACGATGGTCAGCGTAAAACCGAACAGCACCGAGATACGAAACCCGTAAATCAGCCGTGCGGTAACGTCGCGCGCCTGGTCATCGGTTCCAAGCCAGTGCCCGGCATCCGGCGGTGACGGTGCGGGGACCGGCAGATCCCAGGCAACGGTGCGATAGCTGTAGCGCACAGTCGGCCAGATCATCCAGCCGTTCTCATCGATGAGCCTGGCGACATAAGGGTCACGGTAGTCGGTCTCGGTCTCGAACTCGCCGCCGAAGGTGGTCTCCGGGTATGCCTGGAAGATTGGCATGTAGAGCTCACTCTTGTAGTAGATAAGCAACGGCTTGTCGTTGGCGACAAACTCGGCGAATAAGGTGACCGTGAACAGAACCAGGAAGATCCACAGCGACCAGTAACCTCGCCTGTTGGCACGAAAGTTGTGCAATCGCCGCCGCGTGATCGGGGAAATTGTCAACCCAAAAATCTTTTGCCGCGGTGGCGCATCGGTACGTTGAGCACTGCCCATTCTCACGCCTCGCGGGCCTCGAAATCGATGCGCGGGTCGACCATCGTGTACACGAGATCGCCCACCAGATTCAGCAGTAACCCGAGCAGGGAAAAGAAATACAGTGTGCCGAACATGAGCGGGTAATCCCGATTGAAGGCGGCCTCGAAACCGAGCAGTCCAAGCCCGTCGAGTGAGAAGATTATCTCGATCAGCACATTGCTCGTGAACAGGATGCCGACAAAGGCCGCGGGGAAGCCCGCAATGACAATGAGCATCGAGTTGCGAAAGACGTGGCCATAGAGTACCCGGCTCTTCGACAGCCCCTTGGCCTTGGCTGTCAGCACATACTGCTGTTGCAACTGGTCGAGGAAGGAGTTCTTGGTGAGCAAGGTAAGCGTCGCAAACCCGCCGATCACCATCGACAGTACCGGCAACATAAGATGCCAGAAGTAGTCCTGAATCTTGGCTCCGAAGGACAGCTCCGCCCAGTTATCTGAGGTCAGCCCACGCAGCGGGAACCAGTCGAAGTAGCTGCCACCCGCGAACAGCAACAGCAGGAACACCGCAAACAGAAAGCTCGGAATGGCCGTACCGATTACGAGCCCGAAGCTGCTCCACACATCGAAGCGACTGCCGTCACGCACGGCCTTGGTAATCCCGAGTGGGATCGAAATCAGGTACACGATCAGCGTCGTCCAGATCCCGAGCGAGATCGATACCGGCATCTTCTCCAGCACCAGGTCGACCACTGAGCGGTCACGAAAGAAGCTGTCGCCGAAGTCGAACACAAGATAGTTGCGCATCATTTGAAAGAAGCGCTCATGCATCGGCTTGTCGAAGCCGAAACGCTTCTCGAGCTCCGCGATGAACTCCGGATCCAACCCCTGCGCGCCACGATAGCGACTGGTGGTGCCGGAGACATCGCGCGTGGTTTGCAGGGTCTCGCCGACGCCAGCGCGCGTTACCCGTCCGGTGATCGCCGCGCCTTCACCGGTGAGCTCGGCGATTGCCTGCTCCACCGGGCCGCCGGGTGCCAGCTGAATGACCACGAAGTTAATCAGCATGATTCCGAACAACGTCGGGATCATGAGCAGCAGGCGCCTGATGATGTAGGCCGTCATGGTATGCGGGACCCTAGCTGTGCGAACCCTGCAGCGCGCGGCGGAGCACGAAAAATCCCGCAATCCCGAGCGCCGCGATGACCGCAAGCGTGACTCCAATACCCGGAGTGCCACTCTCGTCGGCATCAGCGACCTGGGGTTGTGCCTGGCGCTCGGCGTCCAGGCGAGCGGCCTTGACCGTGTCGAACCACCAATAGTTGATCGATGTACCGTTCTTGGGAGTCACCTCAGGCCGTGAGAACTTGTCCCAGTAAAGGATGCGCTGCACGCGCGAGTGCCAATTGGGAACGACATAGTAGCCTTGGAGCAACACACGATCGAGTGCGCGCGTGCGCGCTACCAGGCTCTTGCGATCGGCGGCGGTCACAACGAGGTCGATGAGCTCATCGACCACAGCGTCTTGAATGCCTGCGTAGTTGCGCCCGCCCGGCGCGGCGGCCGCGGCACTGCTCCAGTAGTTGCGTTGCTCGTTTCCCGGTGACTCGGACTGGCCCCAAACTGCAACAATCATGTCGAAATCGAAATTGCGCAATCGGTTTATATATTGCGACTCATCGACCAGCCGTACGCGCGCGTCGATACCCAGGCGCTTGAGGTTGCGCACGAATGGCAGTGCAATGCGTTCGAACGCCGGGCTTACCAGCAGGATCTCGAACCCAAACGGCTGCCCGGTGTGCACATTGACCAAGCGCATGTCCTGCACTACCCAGCCGGCTTCCTCGAGCAGCGCAAACGCCGTACGCAGATTATCCCGCGGCCAGCCGCTGCCATCGGTTGACGGCGCGCGGTACGGCACCGTGAAAACCTCATCGGGAATGCGGCCGCGAAAACGTTCCAGGATCTCGCGCTCCTCCCCTTCGGGCAGGTTGCTGGCGGCGAGCTCCGAGTTGGAGAAGTAGCTCTCGGTGCGCGCGTACTGGCCAAAGAACAGGTTGCGGTTGGTCCATTCGAAGTCGAAAGCATACGCCAACGCCCGGCGCACGAGTGGATCCTCGAAAATCTTACGGCGCGTGTTGAAAACAAACGCCTGCATGCCCGTGGGCCGAAGGTGACGAACTTCTTCCTTTTTCAACCAACCCTTGCGTATGACCGGCACGTCGTAGTCGAGCGCCCACGCCTTGGCCTGATTTTCTTCACGGAAGTCGATCTCACCCGCCTTGAGTGCCTGACGGATGACCGTATCGTCACGGTAGTAATCGTAGCGAATGCGATCCAAGTTGTACTGCCCCTTGTTGACCGGCAGGTCCTTACCCCAGTAGTCTTTAACGCGTTCGGTAATGATGTAGCGGCCAGGCTCGAACTCCGTGATTCGGTAAGGACCGCTGCCGAGCGGCGGCTCCAGCGTGGTGCGTTCGAAGTCGCGCTGCTCCCAGTAGTGTTTCGGCAGGATCGGCATTTCACCCACAATAAGCGGTAGTTCGCGGTTGCCCTTCTGCGAGAATGTAAACTTCACGCGTCGCGGGCCAAGCTTCTCGGCTCGCGCGACACTACTATAGTAAAAACGAAAGAACGGGCGGCCTTTATTTTTCAATGTCTCAAGCGACCAAATTACGTCCTCTACCGAAATCGGTACGCCGTCGTGCCAGCGCGCCTGCGCCCGTAAAGTGAAGACCGCCCACGAGCGGTCCGCCGGCACCTCGACCGACTCGGCAATAAGTCCGTACTCGGTGAACGGTTCATCCGCGCTGTTTGTCATCAATGATTCGAAGGACGTCCCGGCGCTGGGATTACCTTTGGGGATAAACGGGTTGAGGTTGTCAAACGTTCCGGCCACCGCGAGGCGCATGGTACCGCCTTTGGGCGCATGCGGGTTGACGTAGTCGAAATGCTTGAAGTCGGGAGCGTACCTGGGCTCACCGTGCAGCGCCAGGCCATGGCTCACCCTGGACGGCGCTGCCCAGACGTCTGCCAGCGCCGACATGCACAGGGCGCAGGCAAGAAAAGACCGAATCACCTTATAACCGTCGCCCACTGTCCGTTCCCGCGTACGAGCCATTCACGCCTCATCCATCATTTGGCTGGGCACGCATGCAAAAGTTCGAATGCGCCTCAAGCATCCGGATGCGCGCCCGCGCACTCCACTACTATACGAAGCCCCGGGTGGTTATCCGTGAGCCGGACGCGCATGTGATGCAGCTTGGCTACCGCGGCAACCAGGCTCAGGCCCAACCCGCTACCCGGCGTGGTACGGCTCGCCTCCAGTCGATAGAAGCGTTGAAACACCTTGTCGTGCTCCGATGGCGGAATCCCCGGCCCGCTGTCCGCGACGACGATCTGGGTGCCACCGGCCCCGGTTTCCAGCGCCAACTCTATTTCTCCACCGGCGGGCGTGAACTTGATCGCATTGTCCAATAAATTGGCGATTGCCTGAAACAGCAGGTCGCGGTCGGCCTGGATTTGTGCCTGCGCTGTGAGCTTCTTGGTCAGGCGCTGTCCTTTGTCTTCCATTAGTGGTTCGTAGAGCTCCGCCACGTCATGCAACAACGCTGCGAGATCGATCCGCGCGAACCCGGCACGATAGCCATCCGACTCGATACGCGCGATGCGCAGCAGGGCGTTGAACGTCGCCAGCAGCTTGTTTGCTTCCAGGATAGTCCGGTCCACGGCCATGCGCGAGCGCTCGGGACCCGCACGTTGTAACTTCAGCTCTTCCAGATGGTTGCGCAAACGCGCTAACGGCGTGCGCAGGTCGTGTGCGATGTTGTCGGACACGCGACGCACATCGTCCATTAGCATCTCGATCTGATCCAACATGCTGTTGAGGTTCTCGGTGAGCTGGTCAAAATCATCGCCCGTGCCGGTGGTCGGGATACGACGGGATAGGTCGCCGTTCATGATTTTTCTACTGGCCTCATTGATCGTTTCGATCCGGCGCACCATGCTGCGTGTCATCATCAATCCGCCCGCTAGCGCCAGTATGACGGTAATGGCGAGTCCCCACACGAGCGTCCTGATAATCAAGCGCCGAATCGCGTCGAGATCGTGCATATCGCGGCCAACGAGCAGGTGAAATCCCCCGCGCAACTCAAATGTTCGCGCCCGCGCCCGGCGCAACTGACCATTTGTCACCGTATTGTACTCCAGGCGAAAGTCGAGCCATCCATCCGCTGCCACGGGCATCGATGGCCAACGATCGAGATTGCCGACCAGCGGATCGAGGTCACGATCTGTCAGCAGATAGATCGAGGAGCCGACGGGCTTGCGCGACAGGCGTTCGTTGATCAGGTTGGTCAGGCCTGCGAGTCCCGTCAACCGGTAGCGCTCGGCAAGCCCCGCGATTTCCGCCTCGATGATTGCATCGGTCTGCCGCCCCATATAGGAGACGGTCGACCAGTAGATAAACCCGAGTAACAGCAACACAGAGGCGCCGAACAACGCCATGTAGATCAGCGCGAGCCGGAAGGTGGAGCTGCGTAACAGCTTACTCCGACGCACGGAGCGCGTATCCGGCACCGCGTATGGTGTGCAGCAACGGCTGCCCGAATTCCTTGTCGATCTTTCGCCGCAACCGGCTCACGTGAACATCGATTACGTTCGTCTGTGGATCGAAATGATAGTCCCAGACATTTTCCAGCAGCATGGTTCGTGTCACCACCTGACCGGCGTGCCGCATCAAGTACTCGAGCAGCCGGAACTCGCGTGGTTGCAGCTCGATTACCTGGCCGGCGCGCTTGACCACGCGGGTGAGCAGATCCAGCTCCAGATCGCCGACCCGCAGTGAGGTCTCGGCGGCTTCGGTGTCAGCGCGGCGCACCAACGCTTCGAGGCGCGCCAGCAACTCTGAGAAAGCGAACGGCTTGACCAAGTAGTCGTCCCCACCTGCGCGCAGCCCCTGTACCCGATCGTCGACCTCGCCAAGCGCGCTCAGAATCAGCGTCGGCGTGTTGTTGCCCGATGTGCGCAGCGTTTGAATGATGGAAAGTCCGTCAAGACCGGGAAGCATACGGTCGACAATCGTGACATCGTAACTTTGCTCCAATGCCATGAACAGCCCTTCCTTACCGTCCTGGGCATGGTCCGCAACATGGCCTTCCTCTTTCAGGCCCTTGCGAATATAGGCGGCGGTGTCCGCATCGTCCTCGATCACCAGAACACGCATAGCAATCACACAATCCTAGGAATTTCCTGAAACGGTTCGCCGGGCGCTGACACCGGCGAGACATAGTCTGTGAAATATTTCTGGCTCCGGGTAATAATAACACGCGCTCACGAGTAGGCCCGTGCCTTTCATGCGCGCGACCGGCAATCTTCTCCCACATGCCGTATTTAATTTCGACCGCGAGAGCACGGCCTAAAAGAAGACCGCCCTTACGGGCGGCCGTCTACGGTATGGGGGCAGAACGTGGGTATCAGGCAAGACCGACGGCCACGAACTGCTTGTCGTTATCGCGCTGAACCAGGAACAATACCGCGTCGCGTTTGTCGGCCGTCGCCTTCGCGACCTCGCGCACGATCTCTTTCGGATCGAATACCTGTTGCTGGCCGACCATTACGATGATATCGCCGGGCCGCAACCCCTTCTTCGCGGAGGGACTGTCGGGGCGCACGCCCACGATCAGAACACCTTCGGTGTTCTCGGAAAGCCGGTAACGCTGGCGCATTTCCGGCGTTAATGCCGCCAGCGACAGGCCAAGCTTGCCGCCTGAGTGCGCGCTGTCAGCACCGTCGTTGGCCGCGACGAGTTCATCGCTCGGCATCGCGGCGATTACGGCCTTCAGCGTGCGCCCCTTGCCGTCGCGCCATACCTTGATTCTGACCTTCTCGTCGGCCTTGGTTTCGGCAACCAGGCGCGGCAGATCCTTCAAACGCGTTACTTCCTCACCGTTATATTCCACGATTACGTCGCCCGGGCGCACTCCCGCTTTGGCAGCAGGACTGTCTGGCTGCACGGCTGCGACCAACGCGCCTTTGGTCTCCTTCAGGCCCAGACCCTTGGCGATGTCTTCCGTGACAGCCTGGATCTGCACGCCGAGCCAGCCGCGTTCGACTCTCCCGGTCGCTCGCAGCTGATCGAGCACCGCCTTGGCCATCTTGGACGGGATAGCAAAGCCTATGCCCACGTTGCCGCCGTTGGGTGAGAAGATCGCGGTGTTGATCCCGATCACACGGCCGGAAGTGTCGAACAACGGGCCCCCGGAGTTACCACGGTTGATCGGGGCATCGATCTGGATATAGTCATCGAAAGGTCCGGACTGAATGTCACGACCCCGTGCCGAGATAATACCGGTGGTCGCCGTGCCGCCGAGCCCGAACGGGTTACCAATGGCTATCACCCAGTCGCCCACGCGCGCGGCATCGGAGTCGCCAAACTCCACGTAGGGCAGCGGCTTCTGCGACTCGACCTTGAGCAAGGCAAGATCCGTCTTGGTATCGCGTCCCTTGAGTTCCGCCGCTAGGCGTGTGCCGTCATTGAGGATCACCGCGATTTCGTCGGCACCTTCGACGACGTGGTTATTCGTGACCACGTAGCCCGTGGGATCAATGATGAAGCCCGAACCGAGCGCCTGCACAGCCGGGCCGCGCTCGGCATTCGGCGGCCGCTGCTTGAAGAACCGGCGGAAGAACTCGTCCAAACCCGAACCCGGTGGGGCCTGGAAGGGCAGATCCGGCTGATTGAAATGCGGACCCGGAGCGCCACCCATCATCGCCGCCTTGCCACTCGTGGAGATGTTCACCACGGCCGGCCGCACTTGCTCGATCAGGTCGGCAAAGCTGCGCGCCTTGAGCGCGGCATTTGTCCACGCCGGTTCAGCCTCGGCCGATTTCGGCGCCACCGCCGAAAACGCCGGGTTGATGACCTGAGAGGCCACCAGTGCGCCGGATATCGCCGCTGCGGCTAGCGTAAGTGCGTACTTTACTTTCTTTCCCCTGCGGTGGGGTGAATTCGACCGTACAGTAGGTGTGCTCATAGTAAACCTCCTTGGTAAGTTAGCCGTTTGGACTACACCAGGAATTCGCCTCGCTATCACACACAGCGGGACACAGACCATTTGGTGTGCGCCTGTTCAAGACTGTAAACCGGCCAGACTTACCGGATGGTTTCCGTAAGATTAAGCTTTTGTAATGTTCGTATTATCACAAAACCGTCAAGCGCGGTTATGCACTAAAAATCCACGCAGTCCACGGGGATTTGGGCGGCGGTAATTGGCAGTGGCACTGGGCCGCAAAGCGTCTGGCTTGCCGCTCGATACCTGACAGACAAGATCAGAATAGCGTAACGGCGCGGGCGCTTAGCCCGATTAGAAGAGTAAGAAGTAGATAATGAAGGCGAAAAGCGTCACGAAGGAAGCGTAAAGTGGCTCGACCATGGCGGTTCGGTTTTCGCGCGGCCTGTCCACCCCGAAATCCCGCGGGTCGAGCTGGTTGACAGCTGCCAGGTTGAGCACGCGTTGACAATAGTCACGCACCCATGTTGGTACCTGATCATGCAAAAGGTACTCGGCAAACACCTCATCGAGCACGTTCTCCCGCAGATCCCGCTCATACCAGAACCGGTAGGCCAATTGAAAAAGCTCGAACTCGCGTATGTTGAGCACCGTGGCAGTGCGCGTTACACGGCGCATGTCCGGTGCAAGGTGGAGATCGAAATTTCTGATCGGTGGTTGCATAACTCGGCTCGATGTCGCTACTCCAGGCGACCGCATGCAGCCCTCAGGCCAGGCCACATAAGTTTCCGTTTACACCCGTGTACCCCGTAGCGACCAAATATCAACCATACGGCCACCGGGGATACCTTATAATAATAACGTGCCTTTTCGCGTGCCCGCAATCGGGACTATGGTCCCACGCAGGGCCTGTGTACAATCGACACAATCACCAGAGCGCCGAGCCCGGTTTCCGGGGGTTAGACCCCGCCAATCAGGCCGCTCTCAGTACTTGAACAGGCGCACCAATCGGATGACACACGCGAAAGCCGCCACCGTAGCCGAGACCGACAAGCCGTTACTGGTTTCGGCATTGCGCGCCTTCCTGCCGCACGAGGCGGTGCTGCATCATGACGACGAGCTGCGTCCCTACGAGTGCGACGGGCTCTCCGCCTACCGCGCCGTCCCGCTGATGGTGGTGCTGCCCGAGACCACGGAGCAGGTGCAACGTATATTGCGCCTGTGTAGCGAGCGCAAGATTCCGGTAGTCGCGCGCGGCGCCGGTACCGGGCTGTCGGGCGGGGCGCTGCCCCTGCCCGACGGGATACTGTTGAGCCTCGCCAAATTCAACCGTATTCTCGAAATCGATCGAGTCAACCGCACGGCACGGGTCCAGCCGGGTGTGAGGAATCTCGCAATCTCGCAGGCGGTGGCACCCGACGGGTTGTACTACGCGCCCGATCCCTCGTCGCAGATCGCCTGCTCCATTGGTGGCACCGTCGCCGAAAACTCCGGCGGGGTCCACTGCCTGAAGTACGGACTGACCGTGCACAACATACTAAAGCTCGAGGTCATCACAATGGACGGGGAGCGCGTCACCATCGGCGCCGACGCCCTCGACAGCCCCGGATACGATCTGCTGGCACTGATGACCGGCTCGGAGGGCATGCTCGGCGTCATCGTCGAGGTGACTGTCAAGCTATTACCACAGCCAGAAACGGCGCAGGTGGTGATGGCGGCATTCGATGACATCGAAAAGGCAGGTGATGCCGTCGCCCGGATCATCGGTGCCGGAATTATTCCCGCAGGTCTCGAAATGATGGACAACCCCGCGATCCGGGCGGCCGAGGATTTCGTGCACGCGGACTACCCAGTCGATGCCGAAGCCATTCTTCTCTGCGAGCTCGACGGCACCGCCGGGGAAGTCGCAGAACAGATTCAGCAAGTGGAAAAGGTACTCAAAAAATGCGGTGCCGGCGAGATCCGCAAGGCTAGGGACGAGCAAGAGCGCACGATTTTCTGGTCCGGCCGCAAGGCGGCATTCCCCGCGGTCGGCCGCATTAGCCCGGACTATTACTGCATGGATGGCACCATCCCGCGGCGCCGCCTGGCAGAGGTGTTAAAGAAGACGGCTGAGCTGTCCGAGAAGTACAAGTTGCGCGTGGCCAACGTATTTCATGCCGGCGACGGTAACCTGCACCCGTTGATACTCTACGACGCGAATAATGCCGGCGAGCTCGAACGCGCCGAGGAGCTGGGTGGTCAGATCCTGGAGCTGTGCGTCGCCGTCGGGGGCACGATTACTGGTGAGCACGGCGTAGGTATCGAGAAGATCAATCAGATGTGCGTCCAGTTCGACGAGCACGAGCTCACCCAGTTTCACGCGGTCAAGAGCGCGTTTGACCCCGACGGTCTGCTCAACCCCGGCAAGGCGGTGCCGACCCTGCGTCGCTGCGCCGAGTTCGGCGCCATGCATGTGCACGGCGGCAAGCTCCCGCACCCGGACATACCACGGTTTTAAGAGGACTGGGGACTAGAAGAACTTAGGACTGGGCACTGTGAATCCCGCATTCGTGTTTTTACGCCGTTAATCCTTCGTCTCTAGTCCTGAGTCCCAAAATCGTCACTCCCTATTGCCACCGGCAAGCCTGGTGGCGTTTAGCTGATGGGAGTTGGCACGGCCCAAGTAGAAAAACGAAGCATAATTCTTGTATCTTGGATCTGCATCGCTGTGACTAAGCACAACGATCTCTCAATAGAAATACAAGAACGGGTGCGCCAGGCGGCCACGACCGGAACGGCCCTGCGCATTCTCGGCGGCGACACCAAGGCGTTCTACGGCAGGACGACAACCGGTGAGGAACTCGACGTTAGCGGTCATCGCGGCATCGTCAGCTACGAGCCCACCGAGCTGGTGATCACGGCGCGCGCTGGCACGCCGTTGGACGAGGTCGAGGGCAAGCTCGCCGAGAAAGGGCAGGTGTTGCCGTTCGAGCCACCGCACTTTGGCAAAGCCGCGACCCTTGGCGGCGCCGTAGCGTGCGGGTTGTCGGGACCGAGCCGGCCTTACAGCGGTGCCGTCCGAGACTTTGTCCTTGGTGTGGTGTGTGTCAACGGGCGCGGCGATCGCCTGTCCTTCGGTGGCCAGGTCATGAAGAACGTTGCCGGCTACGACGTATCGCGCCTAATGGCCGGTGCCATGGGCACGCTCGGCGTATTGCTCGAGGTCTCGCTGAAAGTTTTGCCAAGGTCGGCGACGACAATGACACTGTCACTGGCAATGGATGCCGACCAGGCGATTACCACCATGAACACCTGGGCCGCGCAGCCGCTGCCGATCTCGGCCGCCTGCCACGACGGCGAGCTACTGCGCGTGCGACTCGCGGGCGCTGAGCAGGGTGTCACCGCGGCCCGGCAAAAACTGGGCGGCGAGGAAATCCCCGACGGCGACACGTTCTGGAACGAGCTGCGCGAGCACCGCCTGCCGCTGTTGTCCGAAACAGCAACACTGTGGCGACTATCGGTTCCCGCAGCCGCCCCCGTCTCGACAGCGGAGGGAACATGGCTGCTGGACTGGGGCGGAGCTCAACGCTGGTTTGCGAGTGAGTTGCCGGCGGACACCATCCAGCAGCAGGCAACGGCACTCGGTGGCTACGCCACGTTATTTCGTGGCGGTGATCGTACGGGCGAGGTGTTTCATCCGCTTGCACCACCGCTCGCGACGCTGCATCGCCGGCTGAAGGAGGCATTCGACCCGGATGGCATCCTCAATCCGGGGCGGATGTATCGGACCCTCTAAGTTGGCATGTGTTGACCAGCGACCTGCTACAAAAGCTCGCCGACACCGGCAAGCCTAACGCCAGCTGATTTTTCGGTTAGATTTTTCGGTTATAAAATGCAAACAGCACTAGCCTATTTTATTAAGGATACGCCCGAGGGCCGGGAGGCGGACGCGATCCTGCGCGCCTGCGTACATTGCGGCTTCTGCACCGCGACCTGCCCCACCTACCAGTTGCTGGGCGATGAGCTCGACGGTCCGCGTGGACGCATATACCTTATTAAGCAGATCCTCGAAGGCAGCCCCGCCACTGCCCGCACCCAGCTGCATCTCGACCGCTGCCTGACTTGCCGCGCGTGCGAAACCACCTGCCCCTCCGGGGTGCGCTATGGCCGGCTGGCCGATATCGGCAGGCATGTGGTCGAGCAGCGCGTCCGGCGCCCATGGCACGACCGCTTGACCCGCTGGTTGCTACGCCGTGTGCTTCCCTACCGCTCGCGCTTTACGCCGTTGCTCGCGCTCGGGCGCGTGCTGCGCCCCTTGCTTCCCGGAACGTTACGGCGGACGGTGCCGCCCGCACAGGCGGCGGGCGCCTGGCCCGTGCCGCGTCACCAGCGACGCATGCTGGTGCTGGAGGGCTGCGTGCAGCCCGCACTGGCGCCACGAATCACCGCCGCGACTGCGCGCGTGCTGGACCGCCTGGGCATCAGCCTGGTGTACGCGGATAGCGCCGGTTGCTGCGGGGCCATGAGCCACCATCTCTCCGCCCAAGAAGACGCCCTCGGTTTCATGCGCCGTAACATCGACGCCTGGTGGCCGCACGTGGAGGCCGGGGTCGAGGCGATCGTGATGACGGCCAGTGGCTGTGGCGTGATGGTGAAGGAGTACGGAGAGCTGCTAAGCCACGACCCGCGTTATGCCGCCAAAGCCACTCGCATCGCGGATATGACACGGGACATCGCTGAGGTTTTGGACGACACCGAGCTCTCGGTGCTGCAGGCGCGCCCGCGCAAGATCGCCTTCCAGTCGCCGTGCACGCTGCAGCACGGCCAGAAGCTCGGGGGCGTCGTCGAGGGTCTGTTACAAGATCTGGGATTCGAGCTCACCCCGGTGCCGGACCCTTACCTATGTTGCGGCTCTGCCGGCACCTACTCCATTCTGCAAGAACCACTGTCGCAGCGCCTGCTGGCAAACAAGCTCGAGGCGTTGGAATCGGGCCAGCCCGAGCTGATCGCAACCGCCAACATCGGCTGCCTCGTGCACCTGCAAAGCCGCGCCCGGCCCCACGTGGTGCACTGGATTGAGCTGCTCGACAAGGCGTGAAAACCGCACAATTTCCCGCGATAGCTGGGGCTAACGTGGTACCATGCGCAGGTGACCGGCTCCCTTCAGGGGCCAGGTAGATAATTCCGAAGCCCGCGCGTTCGCAGTCCGTTTCGGGCAGCGGCCCGTGTCCGCTGAATCTGCTCCAGGCCCAAAACAGACCGGACAGACGGGTATCGATTTCCTGAAAAAGGGGAGGAGTAGCATGTCATTCAACACTCAAGTGGATGGGGTCGAGGTCACTGGCAAGGAGATGCCGGCGCTTGAGCAGATACTTACGCCGGAGGCCCTGCACTTCGTCGCCGATTTGCATCGAACATTCAACCCGACCCGCAAAAACCTGCTCAAGCGCCGCCAGGAGATCCAGGTGGCGCTCGACGCGGGCGAGATGCCCGATTTTCCCGAGGAGACGGCGGAGGTCCGCCGCGGCGACTGGCAGGTAGCGCCGGCGCCGGCAGACCTGAGCGATCGTCGCGTCGAGATCACCGGTCCGGTGGAGCGCCGCATGATGATCAACGCGTTCAACTGCGGTGCCAAGGTATTCATGGCGGATTTCGAGGATGCGCTGTCGCCGACGTGGTCGAACCTCATCGAAGGACACGTAAACCTGAAAGATGCGGTACGCCGCACGCTCACGCTCACTACGGCTGAAGGTAAGCACTACAAGCTAAACGACGCTATTGCCACCTTGCTGGTACGGCCACGAGGCTGGCATCTGACAGAGGACCACGTGCTGGTTGACGGTGATCCGATCTCGGCGAGCCTGTTCGATTTCGGCCTGTTCTTCTTTCACAACGCCAAGGAGTTGCTGGCGCGTGGCAGTGGACCTTACTTCTACCTCCCAAAGATAGAGAGCTATCTCGAGGCCCGATTGTGGAATGACGTGTTCAATCACGCACAAGACGTGCTGGAGATCCCACGCGGCAGCATTCGCGCAACGGTTCTGATCGAAACCGTCCTCGCGGCCTTCGATATGGCGGAGATCCTCTACGAGATGCGCGACCACGGTTGCAGCCTGAACGCCGGTAGGTGGGACTACATATTCAGCATCATCAAGAAGTTTTGCAAACGCAGCGACATGATCCTGCCGGACCGCGCGCAGGTGACCATGACTGTGCCTTTTATGCGCGCCTACACCGAGCTGTTGGTCAAGACTTGCCACACGCACGGGGCGCACGCCATCGGCGGCATGGCGGCGTTCATCCCCAGCCGCAGAGACCCGACGGTCAACGAGGTCGCCATCCCCAAGGTGCGCGAAGACAAGGAGCGCGAGTCCGGTGATGGCTTTGATGGCACTTGGGTCGCGCACCCGGACCTGGTGCCAGTGGCCATGGAGGAGTTCGACAAGGTGCTGGGCGAGCGGCCCAACCAGCTCGAGCGCCTGCGTGAGGAAGTCAGCGTGCAAGCACGCGAGCTGGCGGACTTCGTGGTTCCCGGTGGCACGGTGACCGAGGGCGGCATGCGCAACAACATCAGCGTGGCCCTGCAGTACATGGATAACTGGTTAGACGGTCTGGGTGCGGTGGCGATTTTTAACCTCATGGAAGACGCGGCCACCGCCGAGATCTCGCGCTCGCAATTATGGCAATGGGTGCACAACGCCGCGAAGCTTGATGACGGTCGCACGGTCACGGCTGAGATGTACAAGGAGTTTCGCGACGGCGAGCTCGAAAAGCTCGGCGGCATCAACGCGAGCAATTACCGGCATGCGGTGGAGATCCTGGACCAGCTCGTGCTGAGCGGGAGCTTCACCGAGTTCCTGACTTGGCCGGCGTATAAGAAACTAGTCGAGCAGGAGTAGCCTTCATTGCCAAACTAGCAGGCTGTTGAAGCCCACCCTGCTAGGCGCCCCAGGGATGCGCCGTATCATTTTGCAAACGCGTAAGTGTTTGAAAAATGAAGCGACTCGCGGACATGTGCCGCGGGGAAGCGAGTTGAAAAAGGCCATGGATGGCACTACTGTCCCACAACCAGCCGATGCATGGACCGTGCCTTTGTTTCCGATACACGCCGTGAATACTTCCGTGTAGGCT
>JBHHZP010000065.1:0-18791 GCA_046758085.1 Acidiferrobacterales bacterium | reverse complement strand
GACCGGCGTATTCTCGCGGCTCCGGACGCAGATGAGGAGCGGCAGCTGTTGCTGGCGCCAGATCATTATGCCGAACAGTACAATCCCAAGCTCTACGCGATCGACGACTTCTCCGATGAAGGCTCGAGCGGGCCTCAAGCGATCAAAGTGATCGAGTCCTTGGGGCTGGAGTCACGGGTCGCGGTGGAACAGGGTGACTTTCACGGCCGCAGCCGGCAGATGAACAGATCGGCTTTCCCGTTGGATCTAGTCTGGTTTGATTGCGGCGGATTACCCGAGTACGTGGACTTTATCCAGGAGTACTGGCGGCTGATCAACCCGGAGCACGGGCTGTTGCTGTTGCATTTCACGTACTGGAACCTGAGCTACGAGCGCGACGGTGTCGCAGGCAAGCAGCTCATGTGCGGCCCGATTGCAAACGAGCTAAAACGCCAGCAGATGACGGCTGGCGTGAACGCAAGCTTCGAAGTGCTGAGCCTGCTGGAACCGCACAAACGGCGCCAGGGCAGCGTCACTATGATTCGTAAGCTTGGATGGACGTCTCGCTGCCGCGACAGGGATTTTGGGCAAGAGGTGCTCGACATCTTCGGCGCCAAGTACAAGCCGATGATTAAACTCTAAACTGCGGTAGCTAGTCCGCTAGTAGTTAGTAGCGAGGAAGAACATCTCAAGAGTAACTATCAAGCGCTCGCTACTCGACACTCGCAACCCGCAACCCGCTACTGAATTTCAGGTATTGCATCGAAAGCAAAGCAGATACGCTCCTCCGTGCTTTCGAACGGGATGGTACGATGATAGAAGTATGAGGGGAACAACACGAGCAGTCCTTCTTCCGGCTGAATTGCCCTGACCTCGGGCCTCGCTTGATCGTGGAACTCGGCAGGTGGTTGTCCAAACTCGATCCAGCCCGCCTGTTTGCGATCCGATGTCTTTACAACGCCCGGCAGCTTCACGTAGTACACGCCGCTTACCCACCCATCCGGGTGGTTGTGCGGCATTTGGTGTCCCTGCGTCCCTAGTATCACCCCCCAGGTGCTAAGCCGCCACCGCTGCGGTTTCCAGGCGAGATACGGGTGCTCGGGGTCCGCGGGCAGCGCGCGCAAGTACTCGGCGATAGCATCGTTTATCGTCGTGGCGAACTCCGCGAATGTTCCCGCCGATTCACCTAGAAGCTCTTCGGTATGCCCCCCGAAGCGTGTCGCGCCGGCGGTGGGCTCGGTAATCATGGTCGGGTGTGTGCGAATGTGTTTTGCCAACGCGGTGTTGAACTCCGCGAGGCTGAGAAAACCTGCCGGTGAATCGATATGACGGCAGTGGATGAATCGATCGAAGTCAATTAGATAACGTACCGCGTTATGTTGCCCGACCTCAGCGAGTGCAATGGACTTGAATGCGAGCGCGAACAGGTTAAGAGGGTCGATTCCCAGGCAAGCATTGCATGCTTCCAGTGCCTTACCAGCATTGTGTAGTTGCAACAGATAGCCGGCCAACACGACGTATGCGTGCGGGTATTGCGGGTTGAGCTCGATGGCGCGTTTCATTTCGTTAACGGCCTCTGTCAGCTTTCCCTGGTCCTTAAGCGCCGTTCCGAGGTTGTAGTGCGCATCGGCATAATCCGGCTTTAGCTCGATAGCCTGCCGGTACGCCGCCCCCGCTTCATCGGCTTTCCCTAGCTCCTGCAGGGCGGTGCCGAGATTCGAGTGGGCCGTAACGAGGCTCGGGTCGAGCTCGATGGCGCGCTGGTAGGCAACGACGGACTCCTCGGGCCGCTCGAGCGCACGCAAGACATTGCCGAGGCTATTGTGGAAATTTGCATTTTGTGGGTTGCTGTTGGTTGCCCGCTGTATAAGGTCCAGGGCCGTTTCGTGCTGTCGCGACTGGTGTGCCAGCACACCTAACAGATGAAGTGCGTCAGGCTGATCGGACTCGGCCTGTAAGATCTGGCGGTAGATGCTCTCCGCTTCGGGTAGCTGCCCGGCCTCGTGATGCTGTACGGCTAATGTCAATGCGTGGTCGATGTCCAAGTACCTTGCCCTGCTGTGCTAAGGATCAATCCCCGAATGTTTGTAGCAAAGGCGAAATCACGAGCGGTGATCGGGAACACACTGGTTCGTCTTTTTGGTCAGCCAGTACCTATTTCTTTATCAGCTTGGCAGCGATCGTGTAGCGGATGAAGTCGCAAGTACGAGTAGGTGTCCTTGCGGTATGCGGAATACGGGCATCGAAGAATGCGATCCGCCCCGGGGTCGGATAGACCGATTTAATAATGTCGTCTCGCGCTTCGTTATAAAATACCGTTTCGCCGGACCAGTCTGCGTGCCATACCGGGTTCACGTAATACAGCATCGTATAATATCGCTCTGCATCGTAATCGGTATGAACTGTCGGGCAATCACCGAAGTTGTAGGCATTGACGTACATACGGGCGATGTCGAATTGTCCTTTCGTGATGTTGTCGTCCACGATCTCCATTAACGCGTTGATAGGTTTCACAGACCCGAGGATCTCCTCCGTAATATTCGCGATCCAGAACCCGAACGTATCACCCGGATTCGACTTTTGTCCGAACTTGTACGCAGGCTGGTGAATGCATTCAAAGATCTCCCCCACCAAATCCTGTGGAACAAGATTGTCATAGATTTCAAGCAACATCGTTTGCTGATTGTCTTTCACCGAGATTCCGGCCTGCATCAGGAGTAATGAATAGCAATTCCTAGTGGCAAGTTTCAGGTCGCAAGCAACAAGGAAAATCGCTCCGTTGTCATGGTAATCGACAAGCCACTTGCTACTTTACACTTGCTACTTGCAACTGTAGTTTCAAATCCAATATGCCGTTCGAGTCATAATCTTAGACGTGAGTTGCATTACTGCTTTGATCGGTCCGGGCAGTGGTATCGCGCCTGCCTCGATGGCCACGGTCGCATGCCGCCCTTCATCGTCGCGCATCTGGTCAAGGATGGCACGGCTTTTTTGATCCCTTTGCGGCACGCGCTGCAAGTGATCGTTGAGATGTTTCACCACTTGGCGCTCGGTCTCAGCGACGAAACCCAGGCTCCACTTGTCACCAGCAAGCCCGGCAAGGGCGCCAATGGTAAATGATCCTGCATACCATAAAGGATTGAGATAGCTGCTGCGGCCACCGAGTTCGTCGATCCGCGCCTGTGTCCATGCGAGGTGGTCATTCTCTTCTTCTGCTGCCTGCTCCATCTTATCATGCACTTCTGGCAAACGCGCCGTCAGGGCCTGTCCTTGGTACAATGCCTGCGCGCAGACCTCGCCCGTGTGGTTGACGCGCATGAGTCGAGCGGCGAGGTTGCGCTCGCGGGCGTCTAGCTCACTGTCCGCAACCGTCTCGGCGGGGTTTGCGCGTTCCGCCCGTGGCGGCGGGCCGAACACAGTGCGCAGGGCATCGTCACAAGCCGAGATGATCTCATCGAGTTTTGATAACGCGCGGTTCACCGCTAATAAGATACAAGCACTCAGCAATGAGTAGCAAGTAGAACTCAGGTATCCCGCCCCGATCCGCGAGAGAGCGTTTAGCGCGCGAATTGCAAGACCGCACCGCAGAGAACGCAGAGGATTTTGATTTCAAACAGTTTTGATCCTGGAATCAAAGCCCATACGCGCTCACAGTTTGATCCCCCGCCCGGGTGTCACCTGCCAGTGTCTGGTTGTTTGTTTTCTCTGCGATCTTTGCGCTCTTTGGTGTGAGTTCATGTGATGTCCGGGCTAGCTGCTCCCAGCTACTTGCAACTGTTTTGCGATTAGCGTCACCGGGTGCACGATATTGATGTCGGGGTTGATCGTGCGCATCCCTTGGCCGAGATGCAGGGCGCAACCGATGTTGGTAGTCACTACTGCGTCGGGCGCCCATTGTGCCAGGCTGGCCAGCTTCGGCGCACGCAAGTCCTGAGCCATCTGCGAGTGCGTGAGGAAATATACTCCCGCGGCACCGCAACAGAGATTGTTTTCCGGCAGGGACCGAAGCTCGAGGGCGGGGATGCGCTCCAGCAGGCGGTAAGGTTCATCGTTCGTGTGCAAGACGTTTGTAAGAGTGCAGGGGTCGTGGACTGCGACGCGTATGGGCAGAGGCGCACAGTGCACGGTCGTTGGCCAGTCGGTACCCGCAAGAAAGTCGCTGATTTCCTTCGCCTTGGCCGAGAACGCGCGCGCGCCGGCGTCATCCGGCAGGTAGACGCCGTACTCGGCAAGCGTTGCCGCACAACCGCTTGCAGTGCTGACGATAGCATCCAGCTCAGCCGCTCCGAAGGCCTCGATGTTCCGGCGCATAAGGGCTGCGGCCTTCTTCGGTTCACCGGCGTGCTGATGTAGTGCCCCGCAACAAACCTGACACGAGGGCACGTGCACTTCGAAGCCAATCATCGTCAACACCCGAATCGTAGCTGTCAGCGTATCGTGATCGACGATGCCGCTGATGCACCCGGTGAGCAGGCCGACTCGGCCGCGGCGCGGTGCTCGCGCCGGATATTGCTGTTGCCATGGCACTTGGCGCGATAGCGGCGGGAGTTGGGCCTCCCATTGCTCCAGCCTAAGCAGGCTGGGCAAGTGAGTGGCGCGCGCAAACCGCTGCAACCCGCTCACCTGGTAAAAGCGCAGCACACGCACCAGCAGGCGCAGGTTTCTCGGTCTGGCGAGGAGTTGGTCCATGAGCAATCTTCGGAGCAGGCCTTGCACGCGCGGGCGCGCCCGGCGTATCTCGATCAGCGCGCGGGCGCTGTCGATTAACTGGCCATAGCGGACGTTCGCGGGGCAGACATTTTCGCAGCCTCGACAGGCGAGACACAGAGAAAGATGTGATTCAAGCCGCGCGGTTACGGGCAAATCGCCAGCGGCGATGGCACGCATCAGGGCGATGCGCCCACGCGGGGACTCGTTTTCGGTTCGCATCTGGCGATAGGTCGGACAATGCGGAAGGCACAGGCCGCAGCTGACGCAACGCCCGGCTTGATGCCTGATTTTGGAAACAAGATCCAAGTTGGCGGTTTCAGTTGTTAGATCAAAACCGCACGAAGGCGGTCAGGTAGATAGCGCAAACATTGTGAGGAAATAGAAAACACGGCCCGCCCCAGGGTCTATCATTTGATTGCGTTATATTCCTATTATCTTGTATCTTGCAACTTGCCTGCTTTGCGGCGTCACTTGCGGCTCATAGCCGCCAATTCCTGGAGTTCGATCTCGTTTATCTGACTTTATGTCGTATTACAAGCGCCACGTTTTTTTCTGTATCAACCAGCGTGAAGGCGGTGAGACCTGTTGCGCCAACTGCGGTTCACCGCAAATGCGCGACTATGTGAAAGCCAAGATCAAGTCCTTGGGTCTTGCGGGCAAAGGCTGGGTGCGGATCAACACCGCCGGCTGTCTCGACCGTTGCGAGGAGGGGCCGGTTGTCGTGGTCTACCCCGAAGGAATCTGGTACACCTACGTCGACCAAGAAGATCTCGATGAGATCATCCAGGAACACCTGGTGCACGGACGCGTGGTCGAGCGCCTTCGTATTTGATCGCCTCGGTCACGGCTCGGGCGGTCCGGGCACTGCATCGCGGAAACGTAGCCACCCGGCCTCAAAGGCAGGTGGTCGACCCCCGCCCAAGAGCAGGGAGTTGCCGCCATTCGGCGGTAGAACATGTCACAAGCCGGCACCGAGTGCCGCACTACGGCGGCTGAACGGCCGCATTCAGCCACCCTCGGCAGCCGTCAGCGCTACCTATGCGCACCTCACTGCGGTGGTCGCAGGGCGGGGGGACGGCGGTCGTGGCGGCCCCGCAACCTGGAGCGGCGCTGCAGCGCTAACTGGAATATCGATAAAATACCTTTTATATCAGTGTCTTAAATAGATACTGGACGTTCCGTGAAACCGACCCCAGTTTGTTTTAGGAAGGTGTCTTGACAACGCGTCTAAATATTAGATAATTATGATATTAGAAAGCGCCGGATGTGACTTGAGAAATGGCGCAATCTTTGCTTGTGTATAGGTAGTGAATTGATTTACCTGCCTGGTGCTTAAGAGCACGGGCATGAACGGCTCCTCCATCCTCCTAGTGGTGGTTCGGGCGTGGCTTAATGCCACGCCTTTTTTTTACTTTGAATTCAGTAGCGAGTGTCTGGTAGCGAGTGGCGAGCGTCAGGTGTTTTGTCCTAGCTACTAGCTACTTGCTACTGGCCTCTGCATTAATGTAACATCGGCCGCCTTCCGCAGGAAAACGACGAAATTACCTCGACAAATGAAGACGTTTTCGGCAAAACGCGAAACGATCAAACGCGAATGGTGCGTCGTGGACGCCTCTGGCAAAGTCCTGGGCAGGCTCGCAACCGAGATCGCGCGCCGGCTGCGTGGCAAGCATAAACCAGAGTTCACGCCACACGTGGACACGGGCGATTACGTGATTGTTGTCAATGCCGCGAAAGTGCAAGTGACCGGCCGTAAGACCGATGCCAAGATATACTATCGCTACTCCGGCTATCAAAGTGGCCTGAAGGCGATAAATTTCAAGGACCTGCGACAGACACACCCGGAGCGCATCATCGAACATGCTGTACGCGGCATGATGCCCAAGAACAGCCTGGGGCGGGCGATGCTCAAGAAGCTCAAGGTGTATGCCGGGCCCGAGCACAAGCACCAGGCACAAGACCCTAAACCTATCGAAGTGCGGTAATACCGTGCACCACCATTAATGGCGAAACAGGCGAACATCAATTATGGAACCGGGCGGCGCAAAACAGCGACGGCCCGCACCTATCTCCAGCCCGGTAACGGCACCATCACAGTTAACAACCGTCCGTTGAGTGAGTATTTCGGGCGAGAAACCTCGCGTATGATCGTGCGCCAGCCATTGGCGACCGTAGAGATGGGGGACAAGTTCGACGTCGTCGTCAATGTCAGCGGCGGCGGGCCGAACGGGCAGGCGGGAGCGATACGCCACGGCATAACCCGCGCGCTGCTCGACTACGATGAAACGCTGCGTCCCCGTTTGCGCAGTGCCGGTTTTGTCACGCGCGATGCGCGGGCGGTTGAACGCAAAAAGTACGGTCTCCACAAGGCCCGCAAGCGGCCGCAGTATTCGAAACGGTAGTAGCCACCAGATACTCGCTACTGAATTTCTGGGGGATCGTCTAGTGGTAGGACAGCGGACTCTGACTCCGCTAACCGAGGTTCGAATCCTCGTCCCCCAGCCATTTCTTCGCGCGGCGTCCCGCCGGCCCTAACTACAACACATCTTCACACGCCGTTGTGTGAATGCCAGCTTTGGGTCGACCAAGTCAGCATTTTACGCGATGAGCGTGCGCAACCAGTCGGCCCACTCACGGGCACGCTTGGCCCAGGTCAATATGCTGCGCGCATGGCTGACCTGGGTATCGAGCAGGATCCGGTATTTTTCCGGATTGTTTGATACATCCTGCAGGGCGTCTATCGTCGTCGTTGCAAAGCTCTTGGCGTAGTAAATCCTGTCTGGCGATGGGTCCAGCAAGATGGCGTAACCTTCAGATGTCTCCGGCAGCGCGCCCAGACGCGCCGTGATAATCAGGCAGCCAGCGGCCATGGCCTCCATGACGGAAATGCAAGAGGTCTCCGCAAAGGTGTTGGGGTAGGACAGGATAGAGGCCCGGCTCAGGGCAGCGGCGAGCTCGCTCTGCGCGACTGATTCGGAGTATTGCACCCCCTCCATTGCCCGGCACATATCGTAAAGCACGGTATACGGACCTTCCTCATCCTCGCCGTATATGGAGAGACTGGAGTAGACCTCCAAGGTTATGGCCGGGAAAGCTGCGCGTATCGTGGGAAACGCCATCAACAGGACATCGAGGCCGCGAAAGGGCGTGCTGGTGTAAACGAGAGTCGGCGTGCGGGAGGTCTTGAACCATGGATCGCCGGGTGGCGCGTGCTCGACTGCCGGGGAGATCGCGTTGCGCAGAATGGTGCACTTCTTCGGCTCGATCCCGAACGTGTCCAGATAGCGCTCTTTTTGCCACCGGCTGATGAACACGAAACGGTCCCATTTTTCGCGCCCCTCGGCCATTCGCAGGAATTGGATTTGCGGTTGATCGTGGGCATGTTGTGTCCATAGCACGTTCAGCGGCCCACCGGCGCTGTCTTGCAGCAGGTTCGCGTCGCCATTCAGCGAGATCACTGCATCGAGCGAGCGGAAGAAATCCTGCTCCATGGGCTCGGAGTTTCGATAGCAGTGCACGCCCCGCACCGAACCGGGTTTGCTGGTGGCGGTGAAAGTGAAAACATCATGGCCCGCCGACGCGAGCTGCTCGGCCAGGTAGCAAAGCGCGGACTTCGATCCGCCTAATGGCCTGCGGTAAGGCGTGTCGATGTCGTAATCCAAACCGCTGGGGTCTATGAAACAGATGCGCAGTTTATCTTTCATCGGCTTTGCGTAACGACCTCGCAGGGTACTAGCGTGCCCGATCGTCACTGATTGTATTGCATGGTGTTGCTATCATCGCCTTCCATTTATCCGGGCCTAACGTTCTCATCAAGGGCACCGGGCTGCCAGCCAGAAAGCCCGGGTGACGTCGCATGGTACCATGGCTCGTGAAACGCGATGATGATACTGCGGTTGAACACGATATGGCGAAACGATTGAACGTGATGCTCGGCGGAGCGGGATTGATCGGCTTGGCCTTGCATCGAACGCTCGAGAGCAGGGGCGAGCCGACGATCGTTTACGATCTGAAGACCGGTGTGGACCTGCGCCAACACGAGCCGGACGAGGTGCCGCGTGATGCGTACTACTGGTTCCTGGCCTGGGACGTGGGCGGCGCGAAGTACCTCATGGACAAATCGCAGCAGCTCTCCATCCTGCGCCATAACCTGGGGTTGTGCGAGAAGATCTTCGGCTGGCTTGAACGGCGCAAAGCGGGGTTCACATTCATCAGCTCGCAGATGGCGGGTTTTCCGAATGCATACGGCATCACCAAGTCCGTTGGCGAGCTGTGGGCCGAATCGATCGGTAACGGCCTCATTACGCGCTTGTGGAATTGCTATGATGCGGAAGCGCCATCAGTACGAAGCCATGTCGTCCCCGACCTCGTGCGGCAGGCGAGCACAGGAACCATAAGATTGCTGACTTCGGGCGAGGAGCGGCGTCAGTTTTTGCATGTAGACGATGTCGCCGAGGCGCTAATCCACCAGCGCGACATCGCGCAGCCTCGAGCGGACGTTACCTCCGGCACCTGGATTCCCGTTCGCGAAATCGCGGAGGTCATCGCCGCTCAGCTCAATGCCCAGGTCGCCGCCGGTGCCGAGCCGGGCTACGAATCCCTGGTGGAGCCGGCCCAATTGCTCGAGGGCTGGTCGCCGCGTATCGATCTAGCTACCGGGATCGCCATGGTGATTGAGCGGATGACCGAGAACCACTGGCTATAGGAATCTTCGTCAGACGCTACGCGTGGGGGCCTCGGCACACCATCTGCGCCACATTTGGCGATAAGCTGCCTCGAAACTTCGCGCGATAATACTGGCGTCGGTCAACGGCGATTGCTTCACGCGGTCACGTAGACTGTGGCGCAGGGTCTCGAGGCGGACGAGGTCGCGCGCGAGCGCTACCGCCAGCTCAGCATAGATCTCGGACGTGTCGGCAATAAGTTCGCCTAGGCCCACCTGGGAGAGCAGGCTGACGCCCACGCGACCGGCGTGAGTGAGCCCCGCCAGGGTGATCACCGGCACGCCCATCCATAGTGCCTCACAGGTGGTCGTATGGCCGTTATAGGGGAAGCAATCGAGCCCGATATCGATACGGTTATAGAGCGCCAGGTGCGCGGTGCTCGATGGCACCCAGCCAATCATCTCCACGCGCTCCGGTGTTACTCCGTGTTGCTCAAACAGGCGGTGGAAGTTTACCTTGGCGGTCGAATCGGCGAGCTGGCGCGCTTTCATGATGAGGCGCGCCTCGGGCAAGGCGTTCAGGATGCGCGCCCACAAGGCGATGACCCGGGCATTGACCTTGGCCGCGTTGTTGAAAGAGGCAAAGGTGATGTGTCCTGTCGCACGGGCGGGCAGGTCTCCGACATCGGGACTGTCAGCCGGCGGCCGATAGCAATTGAACCCGTGCGGCAGGCGCACGATCTCCTCGACATAGAAACGCTCCGTCTGCCCGGGCGGATCTGCATGAGCGTCGCTAAGCCAGTAATCCATGGCCGCAAAGCCACGCGTATTGGGGTAACCAAGGTAGGCGACCTGCACCGGGGCGGGTTTACGTGCGAAAACCTGTAATCGGTTATTTGCCGTATGCCCGGTAAGATCCACGAGGATGTCGACGTGGTCCTGCTGGATCTGCACAGCCACATCCTTGTCCCTGAGGCGAACGATATCGCGCCATGTGTGGCCCAGGCGCTGCAAGTGCTCCGTAATCTGATCGGGCTGTGTGACGTTCGCATAGCACAAGATCTCGAATGATCCCCGATCGTGGGTGGCGAGCAATGGCTCGATAAAAAAGGCGACCGAATGGGAACGAAAATCGGGCGAAAGGTAACCAATGCGCAAACGCCGCTCGGGATCGGGATCGTTGGTCGCCGCCGGTGCGGTGCCCAGAAGGGGCCGTGCGTGACGGTCGGCCCAGCGCTGGTGCTCGCTATGCAGCGTGCCCGGGTCGGTTTCCGGGTCGTAGTTCAACGCGAGCAACAAGTTCGAGTGTGCGTCGGCGTCGCCCGGCGCCAGCGCCAGCGCCTTCTTAAAGGTAGCGATGGCGTCGGCGAGCCGACCCTGTGCCTGCAGCGCAATTCCCAGATTGCTGTAGGCGTCGGCGTCGTCCGGCGCCAGCGCTAGCACCTTCCGGTAGGCGGCAATGGCCTCGGTGAGCCGGCCTTGCGACTGGTGGGTATTTCCCAAGTTGTTGTAGGCGTCGACATAATCCGGTGCGAGTGCGAACGCTTGCTCAAAGGCCGCAGTGGCCTCCTTCACCTTGCCCTGATCCTTGAGTGCAATGCCGAGATTGTTATAGGCCTCTGCATAATCGGGCTTGCGCTCTAATGCGCGTCGGTACGCGACCACGGCCTTGGCCAGATTGCCGGCTTCATGCAACGTGTTTCCGAGGTTGTAGTACGCGTCCACATAGTCCGGCGCCAGTGCGATCGCCCGCTCGAGGGCAGTGACGGACTCGTTGAATTCGCCCTGCGTCGCAAACGCAATGCCGAGGTTATTGTGTGCCTCGGCGATATTGGGTTCGAGCGCGATGGCCTGCTGGTAGGCGGCGATGGCCGCCTCGGGCTTGCCCTGCATCAAGAGTGTATTGCCCAGGTTACACTGGACCTCCGCATCCGGGGCGATCGCCAGCGTGTCACGGTAGGCCGCCTCCGCCTCGGCGAGCTTGCCCTGGGTCTGAAGGGTGAGCCCCAGGTTATTGTGGGCCTCGGCATACCCGGGCCGTAAGGTCAGCGCCTGGCGATAGGCTGCGATGGCTGCATCGAACTGGTTCAACGCCCTGCGCGCCTCGCCGAGGTTGTTGTAGTACTGTGCTACCTCAGGCCTGACCCCGATCGCTTGCTCGATTAACGCCACCGCCTTTTCCTGTTCTCCGCTTTGATGAGCGATCACCCCCAGCAGATGCAACGCATCGGGGTGGGTGGGCTCGCGGGCGAGGATCTCGCGATAGACCGCCTCGGCCTCGTTGAGCCGGCCGGCCTGATGGTGTTCTAAGGCCTGTTCGAGTTCCGTCATAATTCTTGAGAGTAGAGGGATCTTTGGTTCAGTGGCATCGATTGACAAGTAGCGAGTAGCTGGTGGCGAGTAGCGATGGAAAGCACTCAGCGGAAGTCCTCGCTACCCGCTACTGATTTTTCACAGTATTTCTTCCACCAGCTCCCAGTGGAGCGCTTCCAGATCGCGCGTTACGCGCTGGTGTGACCATTATCTATTACCTCAATTCGTCGCGGGCGTTGCCCGGCTTGAAACAGGGCCCACATCTGTTCGTAGGCGCGCTCCAGATTGCGGGTGAATCTGGGGGTATCGTACAGGGGTTGGGTGGTGCGATGTCGTGCAATCTTGCGCTCGAGCGCAGCGAGCTCGTCGGGGTGCTGTGCGAGGCGGTGTGCGAGCGCCTCGTAATCCTCCAGGCTGTGGGTAATGAGCTCTGGCAGGCCGAGTGCGTGCAGGATGCTCGCGGATACCCGTGAGGCAAAATGATCGCCTTGTAGGGCCACCACCGGCACACCGGCCCACAAGGCGTCGCTGGTGGTGGTGTGGCCGTTATAGATACGGGTATCGAGCACCAAATCCGCGAGCTGCAGTCGCCGCAGGTGCTGGTCTTTTGCCACCGGGTCACTGAAGATCAACGCCTCAAGCGCCACGCCGCTGGCTTGGGCTTCACGCTTGAGGTTGTACTCCGAGAACGCATTTCGTCGCAGCAGCCACAACGCGCTGCCGGGCAGGCTGCGCAACAGCTTCATCCAGATCGCAAACATCACCGGCTCGATTTTATAGGGTTGATTGAACGAGCAAAAGACGAAGCCCTGCTCGGGCAGTCCGAAATCCGCGCGCTTAAGTTCCGTGGTAGCGATGGATTGGGTGTGATCGTTGACCTGGTAGCAATGCGGCAGGTAGACCAGCTGCTCACTGTAATAGCGTGCCTGATCCGCTGGCGTGACGACCGCATCGGTAATCAGGTAGTCGACAAAATCCCCGCCCGTGGATCCGGGGAAGCCGAGATACGTGACTTGCACCGGGGTCGGGCGCAGCGCACAGATCTCCAGGCGGTTCCCTTTGGTGTGCCCTTTCAGGTCCACCAGGATGTCTACCCCGTCTTGATTGATTTTCCGGGCTGCCTCGGTGTAGCTCAGTTCGCGGATGTCTATGAAGCGATCGACATCTTGCTTGATGCTTGCCCGGTAATGGCTGCCATCGTCCAGCCCATAAGAGTAAGCAAACACCTCGAAGCGCTCGCGGTCGTGCAGCGCAAAGAGGCTGCGCATCAAGTGGGCCGTAGCATGGTCATGGAAGTCATTGGACAGGTAGCCGAGTGTGATACGCGAGCTAGCCGACTGTCTGCGCTTGTCGGTGATCCCAACCTGTAAACTGGCCATACGACAGTGCGTGTCGTCGCTCCAGCAGCGCGCTACCTCCAGGTTGCGGGCGGGGTCGGCGCTGCGTGCTACGTTGAGAAAGGGACTTTCCCCTGTTTTTCTTGCTGCCGCGATCGAATCACGCGTCAGGGCGTCTAATGTTCGTTCCAGCCTCTCCAGATTGCCCCATGCGGACGTTTGGTACCCCAGATACAGTAAATTGGCGGCAGCCACATCCGAGTCAGGGTCGATCTCGATAGCGCGTTCCAGCGCAGCCATCGCCTGCTCGAGTTCACCGTGATCGTGCAGCGCGAGCCCGAGGTTGACGTGGGCGGGGGCCAACTCGGGACTAAGGGCCAACGCCTGCCGGTAACAGGTGATGGCCTGGGCGAGTCTGTGCTGCGCCTTGAGCGCATTGCCGAGATTGTAATGCGCTTCTGCGAAATGGGGCTTCAATGCCAGTGCCTGTTTGTAGGCCGCGGCCGCATGGGCCAACGCGCCCTGTACTTTTAGTACGACACCGATATTGTTGTAGGCTTCCGCATAATCCGGTTTCAGCTCGAGCGCCCGCTCGTACGCATTCATCGCCTCGGCCAGGCGGCCCTGCGCCGCGCGCACAAGGCCGAGGTTGTAATGGGCCTCGGCCAACTCGGGCGCCATTACAAGGGTTTGCTCGAACTGCGAGACGGCGTCATCCAACCTGCCTTGTTCCTTGAGTGTATTGCCCAGATTCAAGTGCGCCTCAGCAAAATCGGATTTCAGCGCTAGTGCCTGTTTCAAGTGCGCGATCGCCTCGTCGAGCTTGCCTTGCTCCCTGAGTGCAATGCCGAGGTTGACATGCGCATCGGGGAATTGTGGCTTGATCGCCAGCGCCCGCCGGTAGGTATCGATAGCCTCTGAGGTTCTTCCCTGTTCGGCCAGCGCGATACCCAGGTTGTAATGTGCCTCGGCGGACCTGGGGTGTAGCGCCAGTGCTCGCTCGAAGACATCAACGGCTTCCGCCGACTTGCGCTGCCTGTTCAACACGGCACCCAGGTTGAGATAGGCGCCAACAAAATCGGGTCTAATCGCAATAACCTGCTGATAGGCGGCGATGGCTTCTTCCAGGTTGTTTTGCTCCTTAAGCGCGTTACCCAAATTGAAGTAAGTTTCGGTGCCGGGTTCGAGTACGATCGCATGGCGGTAGGCGGCTATCGCTTCGGACAGTCTGCCCTGGGCCTGTAGCGCCAGCCCCAGGTTATTGTGGGCATCGGGGAATTGGGGTTTGAGCGCGAGCGCGTTCTCGTACGCTGTTATCGCACGATCTAGATGGTGATCGGCCCGCAAGGCCTCGCCCAGGTTATTATGGTACTCGGGTACACGGGGACTGATGTCGATTGCCCGTTTGATCAATTGCACCGCACGCTTGTGTTGTCGCAGCTGAAGTGCGATCACACCCAGCAGGTGCAAGGCGCCGGCGTGATCGGGCTGCTGTGCCAGGATCTTCCGGTAAAGCGATTCTGCCTCTTTGAGCCGGCCGGCTTGATGGTGTTCTAAGGCACGATTGAATTCTGTCATGAATTTCAAACGTGTGACAATTCTTGGCTCACGGGCGTCGAGTAGCAAGTAACAAGTCTCAAGTAACCACTAAAACCCTGTTCTGCTGTTCCTTGCTACTCGCCACTTCACACTTCCTACTCGCAGTTAAACCCTTGCTACTTGCAACCTGAAACTTGCTACATATGGTTGACTTGTTACTTGAACCTTGTCACTTGTTACTCGTATCTACCGATTCTGACACCAGAATGTGTACATTCCGGCAAACGCTCGTGGGTTGAGCTGTTCGAATTGTTCCCAGGCCATGAGATCGTCCCTTTGAGCGTTTTCGGGAAACAGCTCGTCGTAGTGCCGCTTGAGCTCCAGGATCTCCAGCTCAAAGCCGATAAACTCAAGACCCAGCTCATCGAGCGCTTGGCGAATCTGAGGCAAGGTGAATCGGTGCTCATTCACGTGAAACAGCAGGTCACGACAGGTGCTGATGCTATAGAAATCTTTGCTTTCCGTTAACTCGTCGAGCACCGGCTCTTGTCCCGACAGAATGCGCTTTCGGAATGCTTTAATATCTGCCGGCGCCGGCGTTAGTCCTAGCTCTCGAATGCGCCTGCGTGCGGCGACAATGGGTTGGCGCGCGCGCTCACTGTAAAGCCCGATACGCATAACACCACCCGGCACCAATAGGTCGGCCAGTATACGCCAGCCGCGCAGGGGTGCTGCCATGTGATGCAATACGCCGGAGCACTCGATAACCTGGAACCGTTGTTGCAAGCGAGGCAGCGTCAGAATGTCCGCCTGCAGAAATCGGATGTTCGTGACATCAAGCTTGCGCGCCATACGCATGGCGTAAGCCAGGCTGCGCCGGCTCAGATCTACGGCGAGTATATCGGTTTCCGGGCGCTGGCGGGCAACGGCAATGGGTTGCTGTCCGCTCCCGCACCCGGCCACCAGCATGCGGATGGGCCCACGGAAAAACGGCGGTGGGGAGAAGTGCGGGAACTCGTGACGCAGGAACGTAGCGAGATCAACAGTCCTCGGGTGTGGCAGGTCTACCCAGCGCGGATAGGGATGCTCTTCATACTGGGCACGGACCGCCTTCGAGGTTGCATCCTCGATTTCCCCCAGTGACTCGATCGCGTGCTCGATCGTGACCTCCTCCAGCGGTTCTTTCAATGCACGTTCGATCAGCGGTCGAATAGGTTTAGTCCAGGCGGCGAGGGCGCGTGCGTTCAGGGTGGTGGCGAACGGCATTCCGAAGAGCGGCCGATAAAGCGCAATCAGCGCGAGACTATGCTCCAGTGCGGGTGCGTGCCATGCTCCCTGCTCGACCCACTGCGCGCATCGGATCGCTAACCTTTCGACGATCTCCGCTTCGTCGGCACCGCTGTCGAGCACGAACTCGTTGCTGAAACACTGCTGGCCCAAGGCGACGGCGAGCGCCAGGTGGGACGGCCGTAGCTTCGCGCCGTCGTGATAAGTGAGTAGCAGCCATCGCCGCATTGCCATGAGGGCCTGCTCCAGCGCACGGTCTGCGCTCAGGGTTTTCTCAAGCAAAGTAAGCAGGAGCTCATCAGAACCCAGCTCGGCTAGTAAGGCGCTAAGATCCTCGGCGGTGGACAAACGATCGGCAATGCGGTGTTTGTGCTTGAGTTGGTTGGCGGCAAGGTGAACCAGGTACTGTGGATTAGCTTGTGGGGCGGCGAAGCATGCTTTGAGATCGGCTTCCAGTGCCGGTTCATAACGCGTCGGATCGAGGCTACGTAACGCGGCCACGATACCCCTCCAGGCATCGATCATCTCTGGCCGAAGCTGCAAGGCATGGCGGTAGGCATCGACCGCCTGCGCAATCTGCCCTGTCGCCTCCAACGCGACACCGAGATTGAGATGCGCCTCGGCAAGACTTGGCTCGAGGGCGATGGCCTGACGATAGGCGGCAATCGCGTCGGGCAACTGGCGCTGGCGTTCCAGCGTCGCCCCCAAGTTGTTATGCGCCTCCGCATGGCCGGGAGCGAGCGCCAGCGCGCGGCGCAAGACTGTGATCGCTTCATCGAGCTTGCCCTGATCCTTCAGAGCGGTTCCGAGGTTACTGAGAACCTCGGGGTCCGCGGGCAGGAGCGCCAGCGCCTGTAGATAGGCAGAGGTAGCCTGCTGCAGATGACCTTGTGCCTGAAGCGCGAGCCCCCGGTTATTGTGTGCCTCGCCAGAGTCAGGTTTGAGTGCGAGCGCGTTGTCGTAGGCTGCGATCGCTTTTTGGAGCTGGTTCAGCGCCCGAAACGCCTCACCGAGATTATTGTAGTACTCGGGCACCCGCGGGTTGAGGTCGATCGCCTGCTCGATCAAGGCCACGGCGCCTTGCGGATTCCCGTTTTGTGCCGTCAGTACCCCAAGCAGATGCAGCGCATCGGCGTGCTCGGGCTCACGTGCGAGGACCTCGCGATACAGCGCCTCGGCCTCCTTAAGCCGGCCGGCTTGATGGTGGGCGAGGGCTTGGTTAAGCGTGGCCATGATCTGTTAAGGTGTGTGCGTTTTCATCTCAGTGGCATCCAGTTGCAAGTAACAAGCCTCAAGTAACAAGTAAAACCCTGTCCTGCTGTTCCTTGCTATTTGTCACGTCACACCTGTTACTTGCAACTTGAAACTTGCTACTTATGGTCGCTACTGCGTTCCTGCGGTATCCGCCCGGCCACGTTGGCTGGTACGCTCCAGTTCTGCGCTCACCCGTTGTATCACACTTGACCAATCCTGCGGTCGTGGCTGTCGAAAGATCCGCATCGTCGGGTACCACGGGCAGTTCTCGCGCTCCTGCAACCAGCGCCAGTCGGGGACATGCGGCAGCAAAGTCCACACCGTGCGCCCAAGGGCACCAGCGAGGTGCGCCACAGCCGTGTCTACGGATATGACCAGGTCGAGGTTCACCATGAGCGCGGCCGTATCGGCAAAGTCGCGAAGCTCGGCGGTGAAGTCGGTCAGCTGCATAGCATCGGGAAGTTGCGTCAGCTCGCTGGAGGCGATGCCTTTTCGCAGGCTGTAGAAGTGAATGCCGGTAATACCGGCCAGTGGCGCGAGGGCAGTAATGGGGCACGACCGGTAGGGGTTCGGGTCACTCGAGCCCGCCCAGACGATGCCTACCCTGAAATTCCCGGGCTCAATGCGGGCACCCCAGGTTCGAGCGAGCTCAGGCGCCACCTGCAGGTAGGGTACCTCGGTGGGTATGGTGTCCAGGCGCGTGCCGAAGATGCCGGGCAGGCTCGCCAACGCGACGTGCGCGTCGAATTGAATATCCGGGAGCGGCTGTTGCGGGTCGCCGACCAGCGCATCGACTCCACGGCATCGCTCGAGCAATCGGCGCAGCTGGGGCTGGCACGCCAGCAGTACCTGTCCACCCCGTTCCTTGACCAGGGGCAGATAACGCACGAACTGAAGGGTGTCGCCGAATCCTTGCTCGGTGTGCACGAGCAGCGTTTTTCCAGGGAACGCGGAGCCGTGCCACCTTGGTCGGGGAAAATCACAGATCCCGCTGCGCTCTTTTTGTTCTTCCGACCGCAGGCGCCATTCGTACTCCTGCCAGCCCTGCTCGAATTCTCCCTTCAGCAGTAGATTCGTTCCTATGTTGAAATGCGCTTCGGCGAAATCCGGACTGAGTGTCACTGCGCGCTCAAATGCCGCGATCGCCTCGTTAATGTCACCATGACTCGCGAGCGCGATACCGAGATTGTTGTAGATCTCGGGATCGTCCGGGGCGAGCGCCAATGCCTGCCGATAGGCACTTACCGCTTGTGGCATTTGACCTCGCGCACGCAATGCCAGTCCGAGATTGTTGTGGGCTTCAACGTAGTTTGGGTTAAGGGCCAGGGCGCGACCAATCAACTCCACGGCGGTCTCGTGTTGACCCAACTGATAGGCCATGACGCCGAGCCAGTGCAGCGCATCGGGATTATCGGGCTCACGGGCGAGGAGCGCGCGGTAGGCCGCCTCGGCCTCTTTGAGGCGCCCGGCTTTATGGTGTTCGAGGGCTTGGTCAAGTTCGGTCATAATTTTTGAGAGCAGTGAGATCTGTTGGGTCAGTGACATCGATTGACAAGTAGTGGGTAGCAATCGTTTAACTGCGAGTGGCAAGTGCGAAGTGGCGAGTAGCAAGTAAAGATCCTTGTCACTTCACGCTTGTTACTTGAACCTTGTTACTTGTTACCGCTTTTATGCATCCGTATACCCGAAGTACTCGATATAGGGTGCCA
>JBHHZP010000064.1:0-18869 GCA_046758085.1 Acidiferrobacterales bacterium | reverse complement strand
TCAGCTCGAGTTCAGCAAAATTGCCACCGAGCTCCTGAGCTTCGGGATTCAGGAATACAGTGCCCAATCCGGGGACCGGTATCGAGCCTTCCGCCGTGGCGGCATTGATATTGCTGTCAAATCCGGCCCGGAATGCGGTATTTGCATGGTAGACGGGCCGCACAGCGGCCTCGTGTTCGCCGATTTTTGCCAGGAACAGTTTTACCCGCTCGCGGACATTGGGCGGCGGTTTGTGGGTAAGAACGATTTCGAACTGGGTACGCGCCTCGGCAAAATTGCCCAGCATGAACTGCGCCCGCGCTAATTCCAGGCGCACCCGGTCGTTCTCTGGGAACAGGAAGAGCACGCGTTCCAACGCAAATACGGCGCGTTCAGGGTGGCCGACCTGCATCGCCGCGAGTGCGAAGGAGAAATCGAACTCCGGGTCGCCCGCCTCGGTCGTACTGCGCGACAAGGCGAGATCATAGGCGAGCCCGGCTTCCCCTGCGTCCAACAGCCGCTGGATCTCTTCGGCTGTTTCCCCCGCGTAGGCACTCGCAACAAGCAGCGACGCCCACAAGATAACACCGGACACACCTATCCGAAGGTAAATCGACATTCACCCTCCTGTGTTGGTGTGGTCACTGTTTTTTTCTTACCATAGTGGTATTTCACACCTTTGTACACTTAGTTACACCGGACATTTTTCATCATACTTTAACTCGCACAGCTAAGACGACGACCGAACCGCATTTTCGTTGCGACAGCATAAAACGTTCACACGTCAACAGTCGCATGGGATTTTGGTTTTCGCCGATGCGTCCCGGGATCCACACACACAAACCCACGAACGGCTGGCGAGTTGTTGAAGCGCATGGCGGTGATCAGGATACGGATCGATTCGCTCGTATACACACGACTGTGGCGGCGTTGACCCGCGCGCTTGCAAATTTCGGTCCTCGCCGTAAAGAACCGAGCCCACGAGGCAGAGTGTGGCGATGGCCGCCGCGCGTACTCGATTACCGGAAAAAGCTATATCATGCATCCAGTTACAGACCCGCCTGGGCCTGAAAGCGGCCGTAACGCTCGCGTCGGACGGTGGTTAAATGGGTGCTCAAGCGCTGGGACAATCGGCACACATCTGCTAATTTTGTCGCACCCGACAGGGTACGGCTCTTCAATAACGCCCAAGCAGCTGTGTCCCGGTAATCCAACTCGCCACGCGCCTCAGTCTGCCTGCCATCCTCAGAAAATCACGAGGGACTGCCCGACTGTCAAGAAACGGGTAAACATTGTCGCGTCTTGGTTGCTCGCAATTGATGCGAACGGATTGGCTAATGGGCTCGCTGCCAGCATTGCGAGGTAAGCGAGCAATCTCGGAAACAAACGCTCGTCATGCATTGGGCCAGGGGGAGTTTATGGGTCTGAGCAGGCCGGTATCGCTAGGATGGACAAACCCGATAAGATTGCGTAAGAACCATGCTCGGTCGACAACAAACCTTTTTCGCTGGATGTCCGGCTTTCGTTCATTAATGGCGAGCATTCTAAATTGATTACGAAATCAGCTGGAAGAGAAGTATCACACAGCCTGCCTGTTGCGGGTGGGCTAAGTATTAGATACTGCCTGTGGCGCTCCCCTAAACAACCGCGCCCAGCTATTGTTCTGCTGCATGGCGTCGCCAGCAATATCTCCAGGTGGTCCGAGTTTGTCGAACAGACCACACTGACAGACACTTGGGATATTTTGCGCATCGATCTGCGTGGCCATGGAGAGTCTTTGTGGCGCGGAAAACTCAACATCGATGTGTGGTGCCAAGACCTGCTACGCGTCCTCGACCATGAGCACTACTCGCGAGCACTACTCATCGGTCACAGTCTAGGCGCGCAGATCGCCATTAATTTCGCGAGCCGCCATCCGTCGCGGGTGATCGGCCTCGTGCTGATCGATCCGATACTGGGAAAAGCCCTGGTGGGCCACCTTCGGCTGGCAAGCCGATTCATACCCATACTTCGGCTCGCCGTCATGGCAGTCAGTATACTTAATCGCCTGGGAATTTACCGCCGCCACATCCCACAAAGAAATCTACGGGCGCTGGATGAGAAGATGCGCGAGACGCTGTTGGCGACGGGTCAGTTGGAGCAAATGGTAGACCGATACTCATCGCCGTGGCCGGACCTGCAACACTTCCCTACGGCGAACTTCCTCCAAGAGATTATGGAAATGGTGCGCCCCTTGCCACCACTTTCAAGTATCGCAGCACCGGTCCTCGTCGTGCTCTCCAAAGGCGCTACTTATGCCGACCCTAAAGTCAGCGGTGAACTGATTGCGCAATTCAAAAATGCCACCACGGTGGTGATTGATGCCTATCACTGGCCCCTGACAGAAAAACCGGTGGAGGTTCGGCAGGCCATTGATGCGTGGTGCGCACGGCTTAGCGTCCCCGAAAAGCGAACCGAGTGAGGGATACATGACTCTTGTCGGCCGAGCAAGACGGTCCCCGCGCCGATGTCAGGGTCGTACACCGGTACGGACAAAGCAATCCTGGATTCAGGATTTTAGTATCAAGAAGAACTTTCCATTGCGGCGCTTGACCAGCAGCAGTGGCTCCTCATCCTTGTCGAGTTTCCGGGTGATGCGCCTAAAGTCTTCCATGTCGCGCACCGCTTTTCGGTTGATCTCCGTGATGAGGTCACCCGGTCGCAACCCGGCAGTGGCAGCGCCGCTGTTGGGATCGACTTCGGTGACCACTACGCCGGTCGAGTCCGGGGGCAAACCGAGGCGTTCGGCGATCTCGGAAGTAATATCGCGAACCTCGAGCCCAGCGAGCGCGGTATTCTCGCTCGCGCGCGGGGGGGCTTGAATTTCCTCACCTCGCCTGGCGATCTCTTTCGGCTGCTCATCGATCTTGACGTGTATCGTCTTTGTTTTGCCGTTACGTACGACCCTGACCCTGACCTTCTTGCCAACCGGGGTGGCGGCGACAATGTTACGCAAAGCAGTTTGATCTTCCACGTCCTGGCCGTCGAACTTGATAATGATATCCCCCGATTTAAATCCCGCTTTAGCGGCCGGGCTGTCAGGTAACACCTCGCTCACCAACGCACCCTGGGCCTTGGACAAGCCAAAATTCTTGGCCAGGTCTGTGGTGACTCCCTGGATCGAAACGCCCAGCCATCCGCGGACGACCTTGCCCGTCTCGATCAAGCTATTCATCACCCGCCTGGTCATATTACTGGGAACGGCAAAGCCCACGCCCATGTATCCGCCGCTACGACTGAAGATTGCGGTGTTGATGCCAACGAGCTCGCCGCGTATGTTCACCATCGCACCGCCGGAGTTCCCCGGGTTAATCGCTGCATCGGTCTGGATGAAATCTTCGTAATCAGCAATGCCCACGTTGGCGCGCCCGATCGCGCTGACGATGCCCATGGTAACGGTCTGGGTCAGCCCGAATGGATTGCCGATGGCGAGCACGTATTCACCAACTTGAAGATTGTCTGAGTCTCCCCAACTTATGGTGGGCAGGTTTTCACCGTCGATCTTGATGACGGCGAGGTCCGTTTTCGGGTCTACCCCGATTACCTTGCCATCGAACTCGCGCTTGTCGCTAAGAACCACCTTGATCGCGTCCGCTTCAGCGATGACGTGGTTATTGGTCACAATATAACCCGATGGATCGACAATCACCCCGGAGCCCAAGCTGCTCTGCCGCCGCTCGCGCGGCACGCCGAAGCGGCGAAAGAATTCATCGCCGAAGAAACGCCGGAAAAACGGGTCGTCGAAACGTGGCCCCAGCTCTTCCATACCCGCGGACTTGACGACGCGGGTGGTAGAAACGTTCACCACGGCGGGTGTAACCGCTTTCACGACCGCCGCAAAATTCGGGCCCGGCACGGCAACACCCAGCGGATGGTCTGTCGATTCCGAAGCGGTCGAGGACCCCTGAACGCTCGGAATCCATTGGAGCTGGGCGCTCATGACGATGCCAATGAGTACACCGGCAAGGACCAGCCCTAGCGACCACGCCCCTAACTTAGACGAGCGATGACTTTTACCCATGCGAGTTCTCTCCAGCGACGAATGCGCTTTTCAAATCGGGCAACCTGGCATCCCGGTTCCTCGGGGATACCAATTTCGCCATTAATCTAGGCCACTTCCGTGGCAGTGTCCACCAGCTTGTTCGTAAACACGAATTCCCCGTCTTTCTCATCGACGACGACCACGGTACCCGGGCTGAACTTACCTGCAAGGATATCTTGCGCCAGCGGATTCTCGATGGTACTTTGAATCGCCCGTTTCAGCGGGCGCGCCCCATATACCGGGTCAAACCCAGCCTTTGCCAGCTTGTCCAATGCCTTGTCGGTAAATTCTAGGCCCAGGTCACGGGCGGCCAGACGATCTCGCAGGTACCGCAGCTGTATGGCCGCGATCCGGTGCACATCCTCCCGCCCCAAGGGATGAAATACCACGATGTCGTCAATACGATTGATCAGCTCAGGGCGGAAGTAGTTCCCCACGATCTCCATAACCGCCTGCTTCATTTTGGCGTAGTTCTCCTCGCCCGCCAGTTCCTGTATCACGTTGGAACCCATGTTAGAGGTCATGATGATCACGGTGTTACGGAAGTCCACGGTACGGCCGTGTCCATCCGTCAGACGCCCATCGTCGAGCACCTGCAGCAGTACGTTGAACACATCGTGGTGCGCTTTTTCCACCTCGTCAAGAAGAATCACCGAGTACGGCTTGCGGCGCACGGCTTCCGTGAGATAACCGCCTTCCTCGTAACCTACGTAGCCGGGGGGCGCCCCGATCAGGCGCGCCACCGAATGTTTTTCCATGAACTCTGACATATCCAGGCGCACCAAGGCCTCCTCGGTGTCGAACAGAAATGCCGCCAGCGCCTTGGTCAGCTCCGTCTTACCGACTCCCGTCGGCCCGAGAAACAGGAACGAACCATAGGGACGATTGGGGTCCGATAGACCGGCGCGTGAGCGACGGATCGCATTGGACACCGCGGCAATCGCCTCACTCTGACCAACGACGCGACGCTGCAACTCCGTCTCCATGTGCAACAGCTTCTCGCGCTCGCTTTCCATCATCTTGGAAACCGGTATGCCGGTCCAGCGTGAAACGATCTCAGCAATCTCATTCTCGGTGACCGCACTGCGCAGCAGCTTCATTTCCTTGCCCTCGGCCGCACTGGCCTCCCTCAGCCGTTGCTCCAGCTCCGGAATACGCCCGTACTGCAGCTCCGACATGCGCGCCAGATCACCGGCACGGCGCGCCGTCTCCATCTCGCCGCGCGCGCGATCAAGCTCCTCTTTGATATGTTGAGTCCCCTGGACGGTCGCCTTCTCCGACTTCCACACTTCCTCCAAATCGGCGTACTCGCGCTCGAGCTTGTTGATCTCGGTTTCCAGCGCTTTCAATCGCTTCTTCGATGCTTCGTCGCTTTCCTTCTTCAACGCCTCTCGTTCGATCTTGAGCTGAATCAGGCGACGGTCCAGACGATCCATCTCCTCAGGCTTGGAATCGATCTCCATTCGAATCCGGGAAGCCGCTTCGTCAATAAGGTCAATGGCCTTGTCCGGCAAATTGCGGTCAGTGATATAACGATGAGACAGCATGGCTGCGGCCACGATCGCCGGGTCGCTGATCTCGACACCATGATGCACCTCGTACTTCTCCTTCAGGCCACGCAGAATAGCGATGCTGTCTTCCACGCTGGGTTCATCCACCAGGACCTTCTGGAAACGACGCTCTAACGCCGCATCTTTCTCAACATACTTGCGGTACTCGTCCAGTGTCGTCGCACCGATGCAGTGCAGCTCGCCGCGGGCGAGTGCCGGCTTGAGCATGTTGCCGGCATCCATTGCCCCTTCGGCTTTGCCGGCACCAACCATTGTATGCAGCTCATCAATAAACAGTATGATTCGGCCCTCCTGCTTGGCGAGATCCTTGAGTACGGCCTTGAGGCGCTCCTCAAACTCACCGCGAAACTTCGCACCCGCGATCAAGGCCGCCAGATCCAGCGCCAGCAGCCTCTTGTTTTTCATGCCTTCCGGGACTTCACCATTAACAATGCGGATCGCAAGGCCCTCGACGATCGCCGTCTTGCCCACACCGGGCTCACCGATTAGCACCGGGTTATTCTTGGTGCGCCGTTGCAACACCTGTGTGACGCGGCGAATCTCGTCGTCGCGGCCTATGACTGGATCGAGCTTGCCCTGCTCGGCGCGCTCGGTCAGGTCGATGGTGTACTTTTCCAGCGCCTGGCGCTGCTCCTCGGCGTTGGGATCCTCGATCTTTTGGCCGCCGCGGATCTCGTCGATTGCGCGCTCGACCCCGTTCCTCGACAGCCCCGCCTGCTTAAGCACACGACCCAGCTCGCCCTTGTCTTCCAGCGCGGCCAACAAGTAAAGCTCCGTCGAGATGAACTGGTCTCCGCGCTTCTGCGCATACTTATCCGTCAAATTCAGCAACCGGCCTAGATTATTGGAGACCAGCACGTCGCCGCCAGCGCCCTCCACGGACGGCATGGCGTCGAGCATTTGGCTCAATTGCGAGCGCAAGGCATTCACATTGACATTGCAGTTGGCCAATAGTTGACGCGTGGTGCCGCCCTCCTGGTCCAGCAGTGCCGTCATCAGGTGCGCGGGCTCAATGAACTGGTGATCACGCCCTACCGCCAGGCTTTGCGCATCGGCCAGCACTTCCTGGAGTTTTCCGGTCATTTTGTCCATTCGCATCGGCAGATTATCCTGACGTTAATTTGTGCTGGTTTTTACTTGGGGGAGGAGATCTCTTATTTCAAGCCGTGGGCGACCAAACCCCGCATCCTGTCGCGCTCGCCGCAAGTCCCAAATCACTGATTCGTGCGCGCTGCCGCGCGCCCCCGGCTTTCGTTCACCGTCAGCAATAGCAGTAGACCAACGATGAAAAACGCCGTCGTCGACAGCAGGGCAAGACGGTGATCGCCATCGGACCAATACGCGATGGCACCGTAGCTCAGCGGACCAATGATGGCCGCGAGCTTGCCCGCTAATCCCCACAGTCCGAAAAACTCGGCTGCCCGCGCCGGAGGCGCAAACTGGCCGACCAGGGCGCGTCCGGCCGACTGGCTCGATCCCAGCGCGACACCGATTAGGTTACCCGCCAGCCAAAACACCACCCGGCTCTCGGAGAAATACGCCACTACCAAGGCAATGACCCACAGCGCAAGCGTCAATGCGAGCGTCCACAGTGAGCCGAGCCAATCCTGTATTTGGCCGAAGGCCAAGGCTCCGAGCGCCGCAGTGACATTGATCACCAGAATAAGCAACAGGATCTCTCCGGTACCGAAGCCCATTACCGCGCGCGCGTACACGGCGGCCAACACAACCACCGTGTAGATGCCGCAATAATACACCGTGAGGCTGACCAGGAAACGGAACAGGTCGCGAAAATGGCGCACGTGCTGCAAAGTGTGCTTGACCCGGGCGAACCCGAGCGCAAAATAACCCTGCCCCGGTGGCAGCGGCGAACGCGTCGCACGCTCGGGCAACCACACGAAGGTTGGTAACGCCGCGAGCGCGAATATCGCCGCCGTAATCAGCATCGTGACCGGGACGTACTGGGATGCGGTTGCGCCGCGCGCCTGGGCCCAGGTTACATAGGCGAGGCATATCCCCAGAACCAACAACCCTCCGAGATAGCCAAGCGACCACCCATAGCCGGAGACTCGACCCATGTCCCGCTGGGGTGCGATTTCGGGCAGGAAAGACGCGATTAGATTCTCGCCCGTTCCGAACATAAAGCTTGATAAAATGATCACGATCATGGCAAGCCAGACATCACCGGGACCGACATTGGCGAGCAAAGCCGTAAAAGCAACACATCCAATCGTGGTGGCGGCAAGAAAACGTTTCTTATATGCACGATGATCGGCGATCGCGCCGAGCACAGGCGCACTTAATAAGATCAAGGCGTTGGTGATCGCGATTGCGATCGTCCAGTAGAACGTTCCCGTGCCACGGGACGAACCCATATTCGCCGCGACCACATGTACGAAGTATTGATTGAACACCGCCGTCAATACGACAGTCGTATAGCCCGAGTTCGCGAAGTCATACATAGCCCACGCGAAGATCTCGCGTCGCGGCGCCAGAGTTGATACTGCAGGGGGAACCAGCGTTTCTGCCGCGTCGTTGTTCACCGCTACATCACGGGCATCGACGCGGCTGCGCCTTAGCGGCACCGGAACATCAATCGGTGGCTGGACACGTAGAAATCGGGGACAAGAGTGTCATCAGCCACCGGTCCCGCGGTTGCGGATAGCAATAGGCCCGGATTCGTCTTCTCCGTTGACTGTGTCTGCAACAAAGTGGTGCACAAGCTTTAGCACCTCGGCACAATAGGGATAGTTCACGCGATAGTAGACTTCCTTACCGCGTTTCACGCTCAAAAGAAGTTCAGCGTTACGTAACACTTTAAGGTGGTGGGAAATAGCCGGGCGGCTTAGCTCGAAAAGGCGGGCGATCTCATTTACACATATTTCTTCATCGGGCTCGAACACCAGGAGAATCTTCTGTCGTGTGGGATCGCCCAGTGCCGAAAAGAAATGGGCAAACTTTCCCCAGCCCTCCGGAAGGCTGTGAGCGTACTCGATCTTCATAAAAACCTAAAACCGCTTACTGACAACAATGACTGTGAAACCTGCTGCACATCTACTGGAACGTCGCAGCATAATGAACTGGTGCCATATGTCAACAAATGTGAACACGTCATCCAAGCCCGTTTACCTCGTAGCACCCTCGCTCTCGGGGCATGAGTACGGCAATAGCCCTGAAAATAGCCGTCTTCGACCGCATATTGCTGCCCCGCAGCATGGGGGCTTTCCAACTGCACGGACTCGAGCGTTACCAGTACGAGCTTGCCACTGACCCCCGGCCAGAATCTACTCACTCGTAGCAAGCTCAGGCTCGCGTCGCAGATCGGCGATGGGTATTCTGAGGGAAATGTGCGAGCACATGTGCATGCCGGCATGTATTCCGGAACTGCAGCGCCAGGCGCGATGATCAAACGAACCGATATGAAACTCACCAGCTATTTCGCGTTCACCCCGTATCCCTGATCACCGCAAAGCCAACCGATACAAATAGACACATGAAGCGAGCTGAAAAGCACACACCGCCAACGGTCCCCCAGGGGCGGTTGGGCAAAGGCATGATTTACGTGGCATGGCTGATCGGCCTTGGTTTGTTGACGTGGGTCTTCAGTAGTTATCTCGATGCCCAGCGTAACCCGAACCGCCGCGTGCACAGCTTCATCGAAGATGGATTGCCCGTCGTTGTGCTCGAACGCAATCGCTATGGACATTACAATGCCACCGGTCAAATTAACGGACACGCCGTAGAGTTTATGCTGGACACCGGTGCGACTACGGTTTCAGTTCCAGCTGCAGTCGCGAGGCGCTTGCGACTGCAGCGAGGTCCCGCCGTATCCGTCAGCACCGCAAACGGGATGGTAACGGCTTATCTCACGCGCCTGCAGAGTGTGCGGCTGGGTGGCATCGAGCTGCGCGATGTCACAGCCACCATCAATCCCAGTGCCGAGAGTGAAGAGGTCTTGCTGGGAATGAGCTTCCTGAAACACCTCGAATTCGCCCAGCGCGACAACACACTTGTGTTGAAGCAACTGCCATAACAAAGGTGCCCATAACGTGCTTCCCGATGACATTAAAGACACCGTTCGCCGCGCACTTGCCGAGGACATCGGTAGTGGTGATCTAACCGCTGCCCTGATTCCCGCGAGCACACGGGCTGGTGTCAGCGTGATTACTCGTGAGAGGGCTGTGTTATGCGGCAGCGCTTGGTTTGACGAGGTTTTCCGCCAACGTGATGCCGCCGTTAGCACAAATTGGGCGGCGCAAGATGCGGATTCTATTCAAGCCAATCAGATCATTTGCCGCCTGCACGGCCCCGCTAGAGCCATTCTCAGTGGCGAACGCATGGCGTTAAACTTTCTGCAACTGCTTTCGGGTACCGCGACCCAAACGCGCCGCTACGTCGATGCCGTCAGCGGTACTCACGCGAAGATTCTGGATACTAGAAAGACCATTCCAGGTCTGCGCCGCGCACAGAAATACGCCGTTACCTGCGGCGGCGGCCAAAACCACCGCATGGGTCTTTATGACGGAATTCTTATTAAAGAAAACCACATCCTTGCCGCCGGCTCGATCGCTCGCGCCCTACAACAGGCAAAGGCCAGCGCCACCGAAGGCATTCCGATCGAGGTGGAGGTAGAGAATCTGGATGAGCTGCGGGAAGCTCTTGCCGCCGGCGCCGGTAGGCTGCTCGTGGACAATTTCAGCCTACAGAGCCTGAAGGCGGCGGTCGCACAGGCCCGCGGTCGCGCCACTATCGAGGCCTCGGGTGGCATAACGCTGGAAAACGTGCGCACGATCGCAGAAACGGGAGTTGACTACATCTCGGTGGGCGCGTTAACAAAAGATGTGAAGGCGATCGACCTCTCGATGCGATTCGAGATGCGATAAGGCTAAACCTTACCGTCGAGCCAGATCAGCGACGCCATGTGCCCGCACACGCGCTCACGCCGGTATGAGAAAAACTTACCCTGATCCGTCACGGTACAATAATCGCCGCCAGTGATATTCACCACGCCAACCGCTTTGAGTTGCTGTGTGACTAAAGCGTAAATGTTCGCCAGCCAACGCCCGTTTTCCTTTCCGGTGAAGGCGGCGGCCGCCTCTGGCCCGTAGTCGGCGAACGCCGCGTAGACATCCTCGCCGACCTCAAACGCTTTCGGACCGATTGCAGGACCGAGCCAGGCTATCAGCTCCGGCCCTAGTAACCCCAACTGGCGCACCCCTTCGGCGATCAGCCCACGTGCGAGCCCCCGCCAACCGCAATGCAGCACCGCCACCCGGCTCCCCAGGCGATCACAGAGAAACACGGGACAACAATCAGCTGTTAGCACGACGCAGATCACGCCTGGCTCGGCCGTGTGACTACCATCCGCTTCGGTGTAGGGCTCTATTCGCGACGCATCGACGACCGTGCTGCCGTGCGTCTGTCGCAACCATACCGGGTCGGCAGGCAATTTCGCATGCTCGATCAAGAGCGCGCGGTTTCGCTTTACAATCTCGACGTCATCCCCCGAGCGCAAGCTGAGATTCAACGAGTCGAACGGTGACTTGCTGTATCCACCAATACGGGTGGTCGTCAGCGCCTTCACGTTCGCCGGCGCCGGCCAATCCGGATAAATAAATTCTGGTTCCTGAATCATCGAACTCTATTTCCCGTGTTGCCTCGTATCTTCCTCCAACACCTCTATCAGCTTCCTCATATCTTCCGGCAACGGTGTTGTCCACTCCATGGTCTTTCCCGTCGCCGGATGCACGAGGCCGAGCTTTGCCGCGTGCAACGCCTGCCGCTTGAAACCTCGCAACGCCTGCAGCAGGCGGTCTCCTGCAGCAGGCGGTATCCGCAGCCGCCCCCCGTAAACCGGATCCCCTACGATCGGATAGCCGATGTGCGCCAGGTGTACACGAATCTGATGGGTGCGCCCGGATTCGAGCTGAATCTGTACCAGCGTATAGGCGCGGTACTTGGCTTTTACGCGGTAGTGGCTAACCGCGCGCTTGCCCCGCGCGTTCACCGCCATGCGTGTGCGGTGTCGCGGGTGTCTCCCGATGGGCGCCTGGATCTCGCCACCGGCTACCATCACGCCGTTGGCCAGCGCCACATACTCGCGCTTCACATCGTGTTTTTGCAATTGTTTGATCAGCCGCAAGCGTACCGGCTCGGTCTTCGCCACAACCATAAGACCGGACGTATCTTTGTCCAAACGATGGACGATTCCAGCGCGTACAACCGCTTCGAGTTGCGGCACAAGATGCAGCAGCGCGTTGAGCAGCGTCCCGTCACGGTTTCCGGGCCCCGGATGCGCCACCAGGCCCGCAGGTTTGTTAATCACAAGCAACGTCTCATCTTCGTACACGACAGTCACTGCAATCGGCTGGGGCCGCCAGGCTGACTCTACCAGCTCGGGGATGCGGAGCTCTACGGTCTCCCCGCCCGCGACTTTCTCGGAGCTCTTCGGCAGCCGGTCACTCAACCGCACGTTTCCCTCCCGGATCCACTGCTGCAATCGGGAGCGTGAAAAATCGGGGAACACGGCGGCGAGCGCCTGGTCGAATCGCTTACCGGCGTACTCGGTGGGGATGCGAGCTGACAATATCCTCGAGGTCACACGCGCGCCTTTGGTGTGCGGTCTCGCCCGTGCCGCTTTACCCTAGTATGGATTAAGCGTAAGCTTGGTGTTATAAGATCATACATTTCAACAGTTTAGTATCCTATTATGCGCTCCCTTGCTGCCCTCGTTCTTGTCTTTGCTGGCCTCGTACTCGTCGTCGGCTGCGCCAAGATCAACTCCACGAAGGGTTGGACACAACAGGAATTTTACCAAGCCGCACAACAAGCCATGGAAAACGAAGACTACAAAAAAGCCATAGAGTACTACGAGTCCATGGAGGCACGTTACCCTTACGGTCGCTATGCCGAACAGGCGCAGCTGGAGATCGCCTATGCCTATTTCAAAAACGGCGACGTGGCACTGGCAATGGAAGCGGCAGACCGTTTTATCCGCCTTCACCCGACCCATCCGCACGTTGCTTATGCCTATTACCTCAAGGGATTGGTCAACGTTCGACCCGAAGAAAGTAAAATCGCCAGCTTGCTCAGACTAAGTGCCAAAAGCGCGACTGAGCGCGACGCCAAAGCGGCCCAACAAGCCTATGCAGCTTTTCGCGAAGTAGTAGAACGCTTTCCCGATAGCCAGTATGCGCGCGATGCGGCCGTGCGTATGTCTTACTTACACAACTCGCTCGCAAACCATGAAATCGAAGTGGCGCGTTTTTATCTCGATCGGCAGGCATACGTAGCTGCCGTGAATCGATGCAAATTTGTGCTCGAAAATTACCAGCGCACGCCAGCGGTCGAAGACGCCCTGGGAATTCAGGCCGAGGCCTACAGGCAGATGGGCCTGACAAATCTGGCCCAGGATACCCTACGCGTGCTGTCCATGAATTTTCCAAAAAGTGAGTACCTTAACCCGTCGAAGGACAAGAAAAAGAAGAAGAAAAAGAAAAAGAAGACATCGAAGGAAGACAAAATCATACGCTATTAACGTCGCCGTATTTCCTCTTCCACCTTCACGCTGCCTCGAGCGTACAGGGATTTGATGTCAAACAATTTGGTCCTGTCGTACAGGCAGATACGGTGTAACAGTTTGTGACTTTGGTCGCGCAGCATCAACGATTGCCTTTATGTTCGTTCTCTCTGCGGTAAATCCATGCTATACGCGGGTTAACGCGGCAGGGCGGTCGTCGACATCGGTTAGCCGCTTGTGTCGGGAACATGCCGGCCAAATCCGGACGTGATCGGGTAGCGGCGGTCGCGACCGAATGCGCGCGGCGTAATCCGTACCCCCGGCGCAGCCTGGCGCCGCTTGTACTCATTGCGGTCCACCATCCTGACGACCTTTCGTACAGTGGTGTAATCAAAACCCGCTGCGGCTATCTCCTCCGGTCCCAAATCGCGCTCGACATAGCGCTCCAGGATGGCATCGAGGAGATCATAGGGTGGAAGCGTGTCCGTGTCTTTCTGATCTGCTGCCAGCTCCGCCGAAGGCTCGCGTTCTATCACGCGGCGGGGTATTGCCGGTTGAATCTGATTGCGGTACTCCGCCAGACGGTAGACGAGGGTCTTGGGTACGTCCTTGATCGCTGCAAAACCACCAACCATGTCTCCATACAGAGTGGCATAACCCACGGCCATCTCGCTCTTGTTGCCGGTTGCCAGCACCATCTTTCCGGTCTTGTTGGAGATCGCCATCAACAACACGCCGCGAATGCGTGACTGGATGTTCTCCTCCGTGACATCGGGTGCGAGCCCATGAAACTCATCCGCCAGGCCTTTGACGAAGACCTCGAACATGGGCTCGATTGAAATAACACGGTAAGCCACACGCAGAGCCTCAGCTTCGGCGCGTGCGTCCTCCATGCTCACGTCGGCGGTGTAGCGCGAAGGCATCATCACAGCCTCCACCCGGTCCGCCCCTATTGCGTCGACGGCAATCGCCAACGTCAAACCTGAATCGATTCCGCCAGACAGTCCCAAGACAACCCCTGGGAAGTCGTTCTTATCAATGTAGTCGCGCACACCCAGCACAAGGGCTCGGTAGACGCTCTCGATTTGACCGAGTTGGGGTTCGATCGTGCCCGCTACCGGTGTCATGGGCCTGGCTGAGGTATTGATGTCGACAGCCAGCAACTGCTCTTCAAACGGGACGGCCCGCTGGGTCAGCACCCCGGTCGCATCCACCACAAACGATTCACCATCAAAGACGAGCTCGTCCTGGCCGCCAACAAGGTTTACGTAAATAATTGGCACACTAGCGGCACGTGCGCGTTGCGCGACGTTTTCAATCCGTTCCTCGATTTTGTTGACGTGATAAGGCGATCCGTTGAGATTAACTACAACGCCGGCACCGGCATTGGCCGATTGCTCAACCGGACCTGCTTGCCATACATCCTCGCATATCGTCACACCCACGGGCACGCCGTGAATATCGATAACACAGGGTTTGTTGCCCGGCGCGAAATAACGTTTCTCGTCGAACACCCCATAGTTGGGCAGAAGTTGTTTCAGATAGGTTGCGATTATTTTGCCGTTGTGCACCACGGACGCAGCGTTAAATAGCCTGTCGCCTCGTCTGTGAGGATGCCCGATGATGACATCGACCCCGTGAACTGCGCCTGCGATCGCGGCAAGGCCCTTTTCGGCGCGCTCCAGCAGATCGGCGCGAAGTAGCAAGTCCTCAGGCGGGTAGCCGGTGAGCGCAAGCTCAGGAAATACAATGAGGTCTCCACCGATCTCGTCGCAGGCACGGTTCGCGGCACGGATCAGCTTGTCGGCGTTGCCGTCGACATCGCCCACCAGCAGGTTCAGCTGGCCCATAACAACTCGCAGTGACCGGCTCATATATCACATTACCCTTAATATAGTCATAGAGTTATTCTCGCGTATAACCGTAGCCGGCGCCAATTTCTAATACGCCAGAAATACCACGCAATTCGTGTTGGGCCGAACCTCCCCGGCGCCGCTGCCATGCACACGCTGCCGCCCATCGCCGCAGGCAAAGCCGTCGGCGCCCGGGGGATGTAAACTAGCCCCATGCATCTCAGTATCGTTGACAGCATCGATTACGTGCCAGCGGCCGATTGGGACAAGTTAACAGGCAAAAACCATCCGTTTTTGTGTCACGCGTTCCTGTCCGTTCTCGAGCGCACCGGGTGCGTCACCGCGCGCACCGGCTGGATACCCCAACACCTCTTGATACACCGCGATGGCCCCGGTCGCGGTGCACTGCTGGGTGCCGCGCCGATGTACCTGAAAACCCATTCCTACGGAGAGTATGTGTTTGACTGGGCCTGGGCGAGCGCGTACGAGCGCGCGGGCCTGGACTACTACCCGAAGCTGGTTGCGGCAATTCCATTCACCCCTGTCACCGGGCCCCGGCTACTGGCTCATCATGACGAACATTCCGTGACGATAAAGCGCATGCTTGTTTCGGCGGCACTAACGCTGGCGCGCAATGCCGGAGCTTCCTCGCTGCACTGGCTTTTCGCGCCGGCGCAAGACATGAAGGTGCTCGCTACAGCGGGTCATATGCGCCGCACCGGCTACCAGTTCCATTGGCAAAATCCAGGCTATCAGAGTTTCGAGCAGTTTCTTTCGGAGCTCACCTCCGCAAAGCGCAAGAAGATAAGGCAAGAGCGTCGTTACGTGCGCGAAGCAGGTGTGACACTGGAGATCGTGGCGGGCGACGAGGTCAAGGCTGTGCACTGGGACACCTTTTATCGGTTTTATCAGTCCACCATTCAACGTTACGGAGCAATACCTTATCTGACACGCGAGTTTTTTCTCGAACTCGGTGAACGCATGGGCGCCCACGTCGTATTGATGTTCGCGCGCCAGGAAGACGCATATATCGGCGGTGCACTCAACCTTCGCGGAAGCGACACACTTTTCGGGCGCTACTGGGGAAGCCACAAGCACGTTAATGGATTGCATTTTGAAGTCTGTTACTATTCTGCAATCGAGTATTCCATCGCCCAGGGTCTCAGTCGCTTCGAGGCAGGCGCCCAGGGAGAGCATAAGGTAGCGCGTGGTTTCCGGCCTGCCACGACCTACTCGGCACATTGGCTCAGTCATCCCGAGTTTGGCCGAGCGGTCGCGGATTTCCTCGATCGCGAGCACCTCGGGGTGGGCCAATACATCGACGAGCTTAACGAACACTTGCCTTTCAAGTAAAACGCCTGATGGCCCGTGCTTCATACCCAGGAAAATTCCGCGCGTACCCGTCCTATCTTGATGTCAGTGTACTATGTTCATACTTCCATCTGACTCCGATGATCTGCGCTTCCCGCCTGTAGAGCTTGCTTCGCCCGAGGGATTACTGGCCGTCGGGGGGGATCTGCGCAGCGAGCGGTTACTCGAGGCCTATCGGCACGGCATCTTTCCGTGGTACAGCGAAGATCAACCCATTCTTTGGTGGTCGCCGGATCCCAGGGCAATCTTGCTGCCGCGGGGTTTGAACGTTACGCGTAGCCTCAAAAGGCGCTTGCGCAAAGCCGATCTTCGGGTCACGCTTGATACGCGGTTTTTGGAAGTGATCCGGGCGTGCGCGGAGCCCCGCAGACCGAGGCCGGAAGGCGGAACCTGGATAACCCCGGAGATGGAAGATGCCTACTGCCGATTGCATCGCCAAGGTTATGCTCATTCCGCCGAGACATGGCGCGATGATGAACTTGTCGGCGGACTCTATGGCGTCGCACTCGGCGGGGCGTTTTTTGGCGAATCCATGTTCAGTCATCAATCCGATGCTTCCAAGGTGGCCCTCGTTTACCTCGTGAAGCAACTCCAGGCCTGGGGATTCACCCTGATCGATTGCCAGCTGCCATCACCTCACCTGGCCCGCTTGGGAGCGGAAGAAGTTCGCCGCCGCGACTTTCTGCGCATGCTGGATGCGGCACTATCGCTCCCCGATCGAGCCGGCTTGTGGCGCTTCGACCCATGCCTTCAGACTATCTAGTGAAGATGCTGAAAAAGTCCTTCAATGGCATTTTGAGCTCGCGAAGCAAGAAGTGCGACTTTTGCTTTGCTCCATTTTTCGAACACTTGCATGTTCGAAAAATGTGCGCTACTTCCGCGTACCGTCCTATCAGCCTGCTCAAAATAGTTTTCCAGCAGCCCGACAACTTGTTCCCGGAGCAATGCACAAACCGGCGTGACAGCAAAGACCCGGTGTTCGCGAACCAGCAACGGGCTGGCGATGCGCTGGTGGACGCTTGCCGCTCGAGCCCGTGACAATCAGGCAACGGAAACCGTCGTTGTTTTTGTCCATGCCCCACAGCTGTAGCTACTTGCCGGGGCGAACGGCGACTACGCTGTTTGTGGACCCGCAACAACGCGTCGACTCCAATCTTCTCGGCAAGCTTACACGACACGGATTTCGTCGCAGCGGTGATTTCGTCTATCGCCCGCACTGCCAGATGTGCTCTGCCTGCGTCCCCGTGCGGGTCCCCGTCGCCCTGTTTAAACCTAATCGATCGCAAAGACGCACATGGCAGAAGAATCGGGACTTAACCGTGCGACGCGTCGATGCGACGTATCGCCAGGAACATTTCGAGCTGTATGTGCGCTATCAGCGTGCGCGTCATCCCAGTGGCGGTATGGATGAACCCGACCCCGAGAAGTACATGAAATTTTTACTGGCTCGGCACGTGCATACGCACTTCTACGAAATGCGGCTCGGCCACAAACTACTCGGAGTCGCTGTGGCAGATGTTTTCCCCGATGGGCTCTCGGCTGTCTACACATTTTTCGAGCCTGCCAACAGCAAGCGCAGTCTTGGCGTATATGCGGTACTACTGGAGATTACAGAGGCAAGATCCCTGGGGTTGCCCTGGCTCTATCTTGGCTATTGGATCGAGGAAAGTCCGAAGATGAGCTACAAGCACAACTTCCGGCCGCTCGAGGTGTACAAGGACGGGCATTGGGTACTATCAGAAACCTGAGCACCGCCAGGCGCTCGGCGGATGAAAGATGGACACACGCCATCTGCTGTGAATGGTTGCGCTGATCATGTCGCCGGTACGCGCAGCCGGGATCAGAGGCCGTTAACAAAGCCCTGGCCTGCCAAAAAAGCTTTACGACCAGGGTGGTATGCGGCATCATACGCCGCCAAAATCACACTGCTGGTGGTTCAGCCGGTGGTGGTTAACGCACATAGGCTTATAGTGGCGAAAGAAGAGCATATCGAAATGGAGGGGACGATTATCGAAACCCTTCCGAATACCTTGTTTCGGGTCAAGCTCGAAAACGGTCATGTAGTTACGGCGCATATTTCGGGGAAGATGCGCAAGCACTATATCCGTATCCTTACGGGTGACCGGGTGACGGTGCAGTTGACCCCCTATGATCTCAGCAAGGGCCGAATCGTCTATCGAGCCCGATGACTGGCGTGCAGTGCTGCGCACATATCTCCCGGGCCGAGCTGATCGCCGCTTCGTCTGAACGTCACCGCCGCACATGCGGTGCTTGCCTCCCTTCACTTTGCTGGCGCCGCCTACCGACAATTGTTTACTACCGGGCTTGCTGCGTTCCGCTCTCCGTGCTCTCGCTTGCAAGTCCAGGGCTTGCCGTCCGTGGCAAGCCCGTTCGCCGGGCCAAGCGTTCACTGGACGCTTGCCTTTTTCCGGCTCACCCACCCCCGTACGACGGGTTCCTTTCTTTGCGTGCCCAAAGAAAGGAACCGAAAGAAA
>JBHHZP010000063.1:0-18906 GCA_046758085.1 Acidiferrobacterales bacterium | reverse complement strand
GGTCGCGGTTGTTGCCGCGCTGGTGTCGGTGGCACTCTCGGGTGTGCGTGGCGCCTACCTGGGGCTGCTTGTCTTAATTAGCGTATGGGCCGCGACGAACTTGAAGCGGCGCGATCTGGTAATAGCCGGTATCGCGATTGTGATCGTCGTGCTTGCCGCGTTTAGTCTGTCCACGACCGTCGCCGATCGGACCAAACTGGCGTTTGTCGAGCTCAATGCCTATATGCGCACGGACAATCCGGCGACACTTGAGGGTCGGTTTAATGTGCCACACGGGCGCCTGGGCTCGGTGAGCGCACGGTTGGAGATGTGGCATGTGGCGGTTCTCATTTTCAAGGACAACCCGATCCTCGGTGTAGGGCGCGGTAACTATGTCAATGAGGTGGGGAAGTATGTCGAGCGCGGGTTGGTACATCGGGAGGTCACCCAACACAGCCAGCCGCACAACGCCTTTCTGGAAATGATGGTATCGAAAGGGTTTCTTGGTCTGGTGGTGTTTCTGGCATTGCTGTGTTATCCGCTGAGCTACTTTATTCGCACCATCACGCTCTCACCGGACACGGCCATGCTCGGGATTATCCACATCGTGGGATTTGCAACCTTCTCGCTGGTGGAGTCTGCCCCCTTTATCAAGGGCAATTTCATTACGATCTTCCTGGTGTTTCTGGCGACATTCTTTGCCTGGCATGTGCAGCGCTCAACAGAACGGGGTCCGTAGGTGAGTACCTTATCTGTAGTGCTGATTGTGAAGGATGAAGGCAAGGAGATTGCTGATTGCCTGAAGACCATCGACTGGGCCGACGAGATTATCGTGATGGACAGCGGCAGTACCGATGACACCGTGGCGCAAGCGCGGGCGCAGGGCGCAAAGATCTTCGTCAATGCTGAGTGGCTCGGATATGGCATCCAGCGGCAACGTGCCCAGGAACAAGCGAGCTGTGACTGGGTCTTGATGGTCGACGCCGACGAGCGCGTCACGCCCGAGCTTGCTGCGGAGATACGATCGGTCGTGAACGGCAACAACCAGAGTCGGGTCTATGCGCTGCCGCGCTTATCATATTGTTTCGGGCGATTCATACGACACGGCGGCTGGTATCCGGACTACGTGGTGCGTCTGTACCCGCGGGACGCGGCCGCATACGGGGATGAGCGCGTGCATGAGAAGGTGTGTTACGGCGATGGCATGAGCATGGTGAAACTGAAAGGCCATCTGCTGCATTTCACTTACCGCGACCTACAGCACTACCTGGTGAAATCCGCCGCGTACGCTGCTGCCTGGGCAGAGGAGCGCGGTGCGCGCGGGCAGCGCGCGAGCCTGCTGCAGGGTGTGCTGCATGGTGTGGGCTGCTTTGTGCGCATGTATATCGCACGCGCCGGTTTTCTCGACGGACCGCAGGGGCTGTTGCTGGCGTTGCTCTCGGCGCATTCCACGTTCGCCAAGTATGCCGACCTGTGGACGCGCGGGCAGCAGAAAAGCTCAGGGCCTTAGAAAGCTCTCGCCGATCGCCGCGGCCGCGGCCTCGATATCGATGGCCTGCATGTCACCTTCCTCCACGCCGGCGGGCACGGAGAACGCAAGCCTGTGCTCGGGCGCACTCAAGGTCTGCCAACGCAGCTCCGTCGCCGAGCGCCGGCGCGGATAGAACGCCGCCGTGCGCCGGTTGAGCGCACCGGCGATGTGCAGCGGCCCGGTGGAGCCGCTGATGAAGACATCGGCAAACTGGATATGCTCGGCAAATCGCCTGAGCCCCTGATCGGAGACATAGATGACATGCGGAGTGTCGGGCAGCAGCGCGGCAAGCTCGTGCGCCGTGGCCTCCTCGCCGGGGCCGGCGCTGATGACGATCGTGTGCTCCCTGTACGACCGCAGCCGTTGTGCAAGCTCACTGTACTGGTGCAGGGTCAGATTGTTGGCAGAGCCTCCGCTGCCGGGATGTATGAATACCAGGTAGCGCCGTGGTGCAATATCATATCGTTGGCAAAACTGCGATCGCAGCCGCGCCACATGCTCGTCGGAAAAACGCAAATAGGGCGGCACCGGTATCGGTGGGCGGGAGACACCAAAGTCTTCCAGCAGCTGCAGGCCGAGATCGAGGTTGTACTCAAACTCGGGTTTGGCGGAGCGTGAGCGGCGCTGCACCAGCCGGTGATTGTAGAGTACTTGCGCCGCCTTGGTGGCAGGCGCCAAGCGGTAAGGGATCGCGGCAAAGCGCAGGCACCAGCCGATGCGCGCAGTGGAGAACAGTGCGATGGAGGCATCGTAGCGGTTCTTTCTAAGCTGGCGTACCAACTCCAGCTGCTTGCTAAAGCCGGCATCGGGGCCAGGATCGATAACGACACCGTCAACGGCGTCGCAGGCACTCGCCATCTCCGCCGTGTAACTCGGCACAAGCACATGCAGCTCGGTGGTGGACAGGGTTTGTTTTAATAGAATCAGCGTCGGGAAGGCGAGCATGAAATCGCCAAGACGGTCGTTTCGTATGACCAGAATTCGCTCTAGTGTGACGTGCATGGGGAAAATCGTGTATAAATGCGTCCAGCCCTGGACCGGTCCATGGGAACGACAACTATAAGTAAAGGTGATAAGAAATCCAATCATGCGCGCGCTCGCGTCCTGCGCAAGGGTGCGGACAGCGATGAAACCTAATAGGCACTATCGTGAGGTTCTGGATAAATAAAGGTGCATGGGCATCGAAGCGCGCGCGACGAGAGATCGCCAGCATAGCACCGGAGCAAGTGAAAAATATCGCTGTAATCCGGCACGCGGCCTTGGGCGACATGGTGCTGACGCGGCCGTTCCTGATCGAGCTGCGACGTTGTTTTCCCGATGCGCTGGTAACACTCAGCGTGGTCAGCCATTACATGCGCGGCGTGCCCGAGGATCTGGTCGACCGCGTACATGTGGCCTATGGCAGCGATCGGCGTGACGTGCGCAAGCGCGAGCAGCTGCACCGGGCGCGGGAGCTTGGTTACCATGATTTTATTTTTGATCTTGCGGCAACGTCGCGTTCATTCTGGCTGTGTGTGCTGAACCCGGCGAGGCTCAAGATCGGATTTCCCTACCGCAGCATCACACGCCACCTGTTCTACGATGCAGCCGTGCTTCGATCCAACTACACGTTCGAGGCAGAGGCGATGTTGCATACGCTGAATTTGATCGGCTTCAGCATGCCTCGAAAGCTGCGTTTTGACATGCCGGGGACGGCGTTGCGACGCGAGCGCCCCTACGTGGTTTACTTCACCAGCGCCTCGACGGTGGGCAAGTGCTGGCCGCCCGAGCATTTCTCCGGCTTGATTGGCCACCTGGCAGAGCGCTACCCGGGGTATGACCACATCGTCCTCGAGGGCAGATCGGATTGGGAGTCGATTGAGACCATCATCGCCCCGTTGGCAAGCAAGCCGAATGTGTTGGCCATGAAGGTCGACGATCTGGACTCCACCGTGTCATTACTCAAGGGTGCTACGCTCGTGGTTTCGAACGATACGGGTATTCGCAACCTTGCTATTGCTACCGAGACACCGACCATTGGAATTTTCTTCTCCACCGTCCCGTTTACCTATTGGCCACGCGACGATATGCATGAGGTGATTTTCAATTCCGACGGCAGCGTGCCCGCGGTAGAAGCGGTATGCCAGCGCGCCGAGCGCATTATGCGCCAGATGACCAGCACGCGGCGGGCGGCGGACAGTTATGCCTGAGTTAAAGGGGCTGACTGTTTCCAATCAAATTGGCCTCGCCGTTCGGGCCGTGCAGGCCGGATCGTGCAGCGGCGTGGTCGCCGGGGCGACCTGTGTACAGCTGACGCCGCCCGCGCGACTATGGCAGCGCCGGGGGCAATGAACGACCTACTTGCCCAGCGACACAGCGATACGTAGCAACGGACATGAACATCCTAGTGCTATGCCGCTCGCCTGCAAAAGGCGGTCTGGAGCTCTACGTACACAGCGTAATGCGCTGGGCCAAGGCAGCAGGACACCTTTGCGTAGCAGTCGTCGCGCCTTCGAGCATGCTGCAACAGCGAGCACGCGATCTATCCGTCCCTTATGTGACGCTTGAGCCGCGTGGCACGCTATTCCCGCTGCTGGCCGCGCGGAAGCTGGCGCGTTTCATAGCACAGCACGACGTTGATGTAGTGCATATGCACTGGGGCAAGGACCTGGCGCTGGCGGTGCTTGCCAAGGTGATGGCGCATAGGTCCGTGCAGCTGGTGTATACGCGCCAGATGAATATTACGCGCGCGAAAAACGATATTTATCATCGATGGCTGTACCGCCACGTCGACAAGATCATCGTCATTAGCAAGCTTCTGCTGGAGCAGGCACGCCATCTACTGCCGATACCGGCCGATCGTGTCGAGTTGCTGTACTACGGTGTCCCTGACGTCCCCGCCGCGGGATCGAGCCCGTGCGCGGATTTTCTTGCAAACATAGGCCTCGGGCAGCGACGATTTCGGGTCGCGTTGTTCGGAAGAATCGAGCATGCCAAGGGACAGCATCTACTGGTGGAAGCGATAGCGAGGCTTGTCATGCAGGGACTTGACGTGGGCGCGGCAATCATCGGACACCCCATGGATGCGGTCTATTATGACCGGCTCAAGCAGACCATACGCAGCAGGCGGCTGGATAAGCACATCGCAATACGCGGCTTCGTGGACAACCCGATAACTATTATGAACTGCTTTGATGCAATAGTGCTCGCCACCTATTGCGAAACCTTCGGTCTGGTCCTGCTTGAGGCGATGAAGGCCGGAGCCGCTGTGATCGGAACTAACGCCGGGGGGGTCCCGGAGATAATCGAGGATGGCGTCACCGGGCTGTTGTTTGAGCCAGGCGACGCACCCGGTCTCGCGCAGGCGGTGGCACGGCTGTACCGCGATGCGGGTCGCGCACGGCAAATGGCGGCTAGGGCCAAGGCCAACGCCGAGCGCAGATTTTCCGAGGCACGCCACTTCGAACGATTGGCGGCGATATACACCGGTGCGTGACACACAGTGTGGGTAATGCGGTCCGAGTCCTTTGCGCGGCGATGTGCGCCTGTGGTGGGTCGTGGTGAGCGGGCCAGCGGTCGATAACGGCCCCATGCCATCACCCCCGGAGCTCGGCGATATTCGCAAGATCTGCGTCATGGGCTGGGGCCTGAAGGGAGACCTGTTTATTCGGATCCCCATAATCGAGGTGCTGAGGCAGCGGTTCCCGCAGGCCGAGATCACAGTAGTAGTCGACCCGGGAAACACCAACGTGCTGGCGAACCACCCGGTAGTCGATCACGTCTTCCCGTTCGCACGAAATAAAAAGCCGCTTCACAGGTACATGTTCCATACCGTCAGGAATGCATTACTGCTGCGGCGTCAGCGCTTCGACCTGTCGGTCGACCTCTATGCCGGTGGCTCGAGCCCGGCGCTCATCCTGATCGTCAATGCGCGCTGGCGTCTGGGCTTCGATCATACACGCGCCCTGAGGATGGCGAACAACCTGCTTACGCAGCGACCCGACATGTGCAGGCACTGGACCAGGGCGCTGGCCGCGCTTTTACAGCCGCTTGGTGTTGACCTTGCGCAGGTGCGCCTCGGTACTTCGTATTACTGCACGGAATCGGCACGGCGATTCGCTCGGGAGTTTCTCGCCGCTCGCCCTGGCGCGCGACGGGTTGTGTTCAATCTGGGGACGAGGGCCGTATCCAGGCGCTGGCCCATCGAAAACTTCGTCGAGCTCGGTGTACTGGTGAACAGGCGCTTTAATATGATACCACTGGTGTTTACCAACCCCGGCATGGAAGAACTGACGCAGCGGTTTTCAGAGCTGTATGGCCGGCATGGGAAGTGCGTGTGCGTGCCGCGTCTTGACATGGACCGGGAGGCCGCGATCATGGAGCAATGTGAGGCCGTGGTCACGGGAAACACGGCATTGATGCATCTGGCGTCGGCGCTAAAACGCCCAACCCTGGGGTTGTTCATCGAGACCCGGCCGGAGCAGGTGCAACCGGAGGACTGTCCTTTTGTCGCCTGCTACATCGAGGATCCCGGCCAACGGGATGAGTGTGGGAGACCGCAGACGACGGCACCGCTCCCGGTGACGTACGTCTTCGATTGCTTTGTGGAGCTGGTGCGCACTTATGCCAAGCCGGCGCCAAAAGTGTGACAGTAAGCCACGGGCGGCAAAATTGAGCCGGTTGTCCTATTTTTAGAGAATATCGTCGGGAGTAATGTGATGGATCTCGTTCATGTCCTGAAGGTTTGGGTTCACTCGGGATCGTGGAGCTTTGCAATGGACATGAATCCCCCGGCGGACATTCGTGAATCCGCGCCGCCCCTGGTCCGGCAGCGACTGTGCGAAAAGTATGTGCAAAGTATGTCGATGGAGAGGCATCTTAAGATAGTGATCACAGCGATTACCGGTCGGTAAAACATGAAAGCGTTGATTTGTGGTGTAACGGGTCAGGACGGCGCCTATCTGGCGCAGTTGCTGTTGGCTAAGGGTTATGATGTATGGGGGACATCGCGCGATGCGCAGGCGTCCACGTTTCATAACCTGGCGAGGCTGGAAATTCGTGATCAGCTGACGCTGGTGTCGATGGCGACACACGACTTTCGCAGCGTCTTGCAGGTCCTGTCAAAGTGTCAACCGGACGAAGTCTACAACCTGGCAGGCCAGAGCTCGGTAGGGCTGTCATTCGAGCAGCCCGTTGAGACCATGGAGAGTAACATCATCGGAAGCCTCTATCTGCTTGAGGCCATCCGTTTTTTGCAGCAACCCATCCGGCTCTACAACGCCTGTTCCAGCGAGTGTTTTGGGGACATCTCGGGGCAGGCCGCTGATGAATCGACCCCCTTCCGTCCTCGCAGTCCTTACGCCGTAGCGAAAGCGGCGGCGTATTGGGAGTTGGCCAACTACAGAGAGGCGTATGAGCTGTTTGCGTGCTCGGGAATCCTGTTCAACCATGAGTCTCCGCTCAGACCGGAGCGATTTGTGACCCGAAAGATCGTAGCTGCGGCCTGTCGGATTGCGGCCGGAAAACAGGAGAAATTGCACCTCGGCGATATAACGATTCAACGCGACTGGGGCTGGGCACCCGAGTATGTCGAGGCTATGTGGATGCTGTTACAACAGGGCGAGCCAGACGATTATGTGATTGCAACGGGAGAGGCCTATAAGCTAGAACAGTTCGTGGAGCTAGCGTTTTCATTGGTCAAGCTCGACTGGCGCGATCATGTTGTAGTCGGCGCTACACCGGCGCGTCCTACCGATCTATCTGTGGGTAGAGCGAACCCAGCCAAGGCGAAGCGAAACCTCGGTTGGCAGGCAAAATACAAAATGCCAGATGTGGTGCGAATGATGGTGGAGGCCGAGTTAGAACTGCAGTCTGCGTAGCACCTCAGGCCGGATCCGTGGTCACGATTTCGATGTACCGAAACGCCCTTGCAAGCGAGAAGATTAGATACGGAAGATATGATCGGCATATTTCTGCTTAAGACAGCGTTAGCCGTTGAGTGTCCGTAGTTGCCTCAGATGCCGTCTTCCGGCTTATGCAGGGACACAGAAGGTACTTGGGGGCGATATTCGGGAAGTAAGGTGGTTCGCGAGAGGACCTCAATTTCGCTTGGCCATCAACTTGTCTAACGTGCGCGTCACGTCGTTGACCTCTATGCGATCCATGGTGCCGCGGTCGCGCACGCGCGTGCCCCACCGTACCCGGTCAGCGCTGGTATTATGCTTGGCCATGACGGCCTCGGGGTAACGGTTGACGACGTACTCGGCGCTGAGATAGGGTCGCGCGCGGTCGGGGTTGGTGGTGGCGTACAGGCCGATGACGGGGGTGCCCACGGCGGTGGCAAGATGCGCTGGTCCGGAGTCCGGCGCGATTACCACCGTAGCTTTCGCTAGCAGCGCCAGCAGTTGTTTGAGATCGGTTTTGCCGATCAGGTTGATGATGGGGTGGCGCGCCGCCGCGCAGATCGTGCGAGCGTATTCATGCTCGACGGCGGATGGACCGCCCGTAAGTGCTACCCGCATGCCGCACTTCTCCGCCGCGTAGTCGGCGACCGCCGCGTAGCGCGCCGCATCCCAGTTGCGATAGCTCATATTGGAACACGGACTGATAACGAGGGTCGGCATATCGCCCGGCAGCGACGATTCCGCAAACGCGATGGCGCGATTCGGAATGGGGATATCCCAGCGCAGGACACGCTGCGTGATCCCGAGCGCATCGGTAAAGCCGAAAAAGCTCTCGATCACGTGCTGGCGCGCACCTGCCGGAATCTTCTGGTTGGTAAACAGCCACTGGAAGTCCTTGGCGCGGCCACGGTCGAAGCCCAGCTTCAGCTGCGCCGGGATCAGCAGGCTGAGGAGGCTGGCGCGCAGCGACATCTGCATATGCAGTAGTACGTCAAACCTTCGCTGCCGCATTCGGGCGCGAATATGCGCATAGGAGCGCCATCGTTTCGATTTATCAAAGGTGATAAATTCGATTCCTGATATGTCGCATACCAGCTCATACTCGGCCTTGCCGATGACCCAGGTCAGCGACGTGCCCGGCCATGCGGTTTGGATCGTGCGAACGATTGGCAAAGCATGACTGATATCGCCAATGGCCGACAGACGCAGAATACACAGGCTGCTGGGCGGCGACTTGAGAGGCAGTGAACGCATATCTAAATTCTAATGACCCCGCGTTCTGAAGTAATCGGAAAGACCCACATCCTATACGACGCTGAGTTAGGCGGCAAAGCGACTGACGAGTGGTTCGATTTGTGTTACTGGCAGCGACGGGATGCGCTGATTGGCTCGGCGCGCGGGCGTGGCACGACCTGGTTTGTGCGCGCTGACCCGGTGGATCTGGTCGTGCGCCACTACCGGCGCGGCGGAGTGCTGGCCCCCATGTGGCGCGACCGCTACCCCTGGGTGGGGCTGAGCCGTACGCGCGCGTGGCGCGAGTGGTATCTGCTGGCGACATTGCAGCAGCGCGACCTGCCGGCGCCGCGGCCCGTGGCCGCGCGCGTGATCCGGGAGGGATTATTGTACACTGCGGATATCATCACCTGCCGCCTGCCGGATTCGCGCCCGTTGGCGGATATGTTGAGCGAAGCACCGCTGCCAGCGTTCGCGTGGCGGGCCATCGGTGCATGTGTACGCCGATTCCACGACGAGCAGGTCTACCATGCTGACCTGAACGTCACCAATATCCTGCTTGATCAGCACGACCATGTTTATCTTGTGGACTTTGACCGCGCGCGACTGCGTAATCCCGGACGTTGGCGCGCAGCGAATCTGTCACGCCTGCGGCGCTCGCTCAATAAGTTCGCCGGCATGTGCACGCGATATTACTTCGGCGATGAGAACTGGGAGGCGCTGCTTGCGGGCTATTCCCGAAAACCGCCCCGCTGACCTTTCAGGGTTCGGACAGCAGCTGCTCGAAGTAGGGGATGGTCTTGCTCAGACCGTCTTCCAGCGCAACCTTGGGCTTCCATTTGAGCGTGTCCATAGCGCGCGTGATATCCGGGCACCGGCGGCCCGGATCGTCTTTCGGAAGCGGTAGATGCACGATCTGTGACTTGGAGTTGGTCATGTCGATGATGCGCTCGGCAAGCTCCAGGATCGAGCACTCTTGCGGATTGCCGAGGTTGATAGGACCGGTAACCTCGTCAGGGCTTGCCATCATCCGGATCAGGCCATCGATCAGGTCGTCGACGTAACAGAACGATCGCGTTTGTTCACCCGCGCCGTAGACGGTGATCTGCTCGTTCTTCAGTGCCTGCACGATAAAGTTGCTCACCACTCTTCCGTCTTGCAGGTGCATCCGCGGGCCATAGGTATTGAATATCCGCACCACCTTGATTTTCAGACGGTGCTGGCGATAGTAATCGAAAAACAGGGTCTCGGCACAGCGCTTGCCTTCGTCGTAACACGACCGTGGCCCGATCGGATTGACATTTCCGAGATACTCCTCGTTCTGCGGATGCACCGCCGGGTCGCCATAGACCTCCGAGGTCGAGGCCTGCAGGATGGCGGCCTTGACCCGTTTGGCCAGCCCCAACATGTTAATGGCACCGTGCACGCTGGTCTTCGTGGTCTGTACGGGATCGAATTGGTAGTGTATCGGTGCCGCCGGACAAGCGAGGTTATAGATCTGGTCGACCTCTAAATAGATCGGGAATGTCACATCGTGACGGATCAGCTCAAACGCAGGGTTGCTGTGCAGGTGGGCGATATTACGTTTGTCGCCGGTGAAGAAGTTATCGAGGCACAGAAGCTCGTGGCCCATTTCCAACAGTCTTTCACACAGGAATGAACCCAGAAATCCGCCACCACCCGTTACGAGTATTACTTTATGCATAGCTGATGCTCTATACCGCTCCGGCTCTGGTGTTGTTCAAGGGCGCACGCGTCATTTGTTCATGTGCCGCCATCGAGCCGGCCCGCGATTGTAGTTTGGACCCACCGTATTGTACCTGGCTCTTGCTCAGATGCGAGCAAGGCGGCAGTGCGCGGCGATCTCGTCCACGTAACGCTCAGCAATATCCTGGTATTGGTCTATGACCGAGCGCGCCCGCCGGCCCAACTCATCTCGCTGGCGCGCTGATTCCAACAAACTGGTGAGCGCCTTGCCCAATGCATCATCATCGGTGATCTGGATTGCCGCCTCGCTCTCGACAAAGATTCGCGCCTCGTCGGCGAAGTTTTCCATGTGTGGGCCGAACACGATGGGCCGCCCCAACCGGGCCGGCTCCAGGATATTGTGACCGCCACGAGCTATGAGCGAGCCCCCTACGAACACCACCTGCGCGTTGGCCATGAAGCCGTTCAACTCCCCGAGCGTATCTACGATGTACAGGTCTGTGTGCTCGTCAATGGCGTCGCTTCGACTGCGCACGGCGATTCGCAGATCAAATGGCTCGAGCTGTTTGAGAATGTCCGTGAGCCGGAGCGGGTGGCGAGGGGCGATGACCAGCAAGCGCCCGTGGCGTTCGTGCGAGCGCCAGAGCTTGACGAATCGCCGCTCCTCGTCGTCATGGGTGGAGGCGGCCAGTACGTAGGGACGGGAGATGAGCGGCGCCGGGACCGCCTGCGCTGACGCGGGATCAGCGGCGAACTTGATATTCCCGATGACCTTTACGCGCTCTGGTGGCGCGCCGAGTGCGACAAAGCCGTCTCTGTCATGGGCGGAGCGGGCCAAGATCGCATCCACGCAGCCCAGTGCGCGTTTGTAGATACGCCGCAGCCATGTCCGTGCGCTCAATGTTCGCGGCGACAAGCGCCCATTGACGACTATCAGCGGAATGCTACTCGATGCGCAGGCCGCGTACAGAGTCGGCCACAGCTCCGTTTCCATGATCAGGGCGCAGCTCGGGGCAAGCGCGGTGAGGAAACGATTCACGGCGCCGGGAAAGTCGATGGGCGCATAAAGTTGCGTGACACCTGGTGGCAGCCGCAGCCGGGCAACCTTACCACCCGTAGGGGTCCCGGTGGTGACGACGATCGATCGATTGGAGCAGCGCGTCTTGAGGCAGCGCACCAGCGGCTCTGCGGCGAGCACCTCCCCCACCGAGACGGCATGAATCCAGATGGGCGCAGGGATGCGCTCGAAGTGACCGAACCCATAGCGGCCCTTCAGGTAGCGCCAATCACGCGTACGCACGGCCTGCACAAGCGTGTAAACAAAAATCATCGGGGACAGGCAGTAAAGCGCGAAGATATAGGTCAGTGAATACAATGTCGACGCAGGCCCTTTCGAAACCGTGAGATAGCGGCGCCAACGCAAGGCGCACAGGCTATCCGTACTGCGTTTATCACGCTGGCGCCATGTCATCAAGTTTTGTTGGTGGTATCACGCCAAGCCGTGCCTGTGTCGGCGGCCCAGGGGTGTTTTCTGTAGCGCATTCTTGCGCTGGCGCGACACCGGCGCAAGGTTGGCTACTGCTGCGGGCTGAGGTGGATGGCGCGCTCTCGATCCGTGGCACATCCGTAGACCGCACAGACGCCATGCATAATCACGCACCCCGCCCGCCTCGGTGCGATAGCGCGAAGCCTGGCGCTATCATTTCAGCCAGCTATTGAACGCGATCAAGTCTTTTTCGGACAAGGTGCCGGCGGCTTGCTTTAACCGCAGCAATTGCAGGATATAGTCGTAGCGTGCCCGCAATGCGTCGGTGGCAGCGATAAACAGGTCGCGCTGAGCGTCGAGCACTTCCAGGTTGGTGTTAATTCCAGCCTCGAACCCTTCTCTCTTACCCTCCACCACACTCTCGGATGCAATCACCGATTGGCGCGTCGCGCGAATCCTGCTGGCGCCGCCCACCACACCGAGGAAGGCCGCACGCGTTGCGCGCTCGACAGCGCGCTGCTGCGTCTCCAGTTCCTGCTGTGCCGCACTGTAGCGATAGCCGGCCTCCTTGGTAAGCGAGCTGATCAGGCCGCCCTGATAGATCGGGATCGTGAGCTGTAGCCCGATCTCGGTGCGATCGGTTTGAACCCCGGGCCCGGTCACGCTGGCGGTGTCATCGGTGCGCGTGGCGCTACCTACGAGGTCAAGCGTCGGCAGGTGGCCTGCGCGCTGGCGTTTAACTTCTTCCAGCGCGATCTGCGCGGTCTCGCGCGCAGCGGCAAGCGCGAGGTTCTGTTTAAGCGCCGTCTCGACCCACCTCTCGATATCCGGTGGATCGGGTTCGATCAACGGCGCATCTCGTATCAGCGTCGCCACACTGGTGATGCGTCGACCGGTGATCTCGCGCAAACCTTCACGTGCGTCCCGCAGTTCGTTGCTGCGCTCGACCTCCGTGGCAACGTCGAGTTCGAAGCGCGCCCTGGCCTGGTTAACATCGGTTATGGTCGACAGGCCTACTTCGAGCCGACCTTCCACGACTTCCAGCTGACGTCCGTTCGCCGCCTTTTGTGCCCCGGCCAGCTCGAGATTGTCCTGTGTCGCCAGCACAGCAATATAGGCCTCGGCCACGCGCACAATCAGATCCTGTTTGGCGGCGGCAAGCTGTGCTTCGGCGCGGCGCACCTCGGCCTGCGCCTGGCGCAGGCCGGCAAACAGCGGGGCATTATATAAGGGCTGCGTCAGGCTCAGCGAAAGATCGGTGCGGGTGAAATCGGCGGTGCCGGCCGGGCGCGAAATGATATCGCCTTTGGTCTCGATGCGGATGTCGTTTCGGCCCGCGTCGGCCTGGGCGTTGAGGCTTGGCCGTAATGCGGCGCGCGCTTGCGGTAACTTTTGCAAGTCAGCGCGGTAGTTCGCTCGCGCGACACGAAACTGCGGATCGCTGTCCAACCCCAGCCGATAGACGTCTATCACGTTTTCGGCGAATGCCGCTGGATGCACGGACACGTAGACAACGAGGGCCACGAGCGTAATCGTTGCTGAGTGAGTCGTCAACGACATGAATCAAGTGTTTTTGTTTGGCGTAGCTTGCACCATCGGTTCGTCGGAGCCGGTAAGCGCACATGATGAGTTATCGTACGGCCGTGAACATGACATTGCGCCTTATCCGTGCTGGTATGACGCGGCCGGCGATGCCCTATGCATACCAGAGGCGACGTTGCATTAAAAGACGAATCGTTCCGGCTGTTTTGCATTGATTAACGGTGGCAGCACAGTCTCGAACAGCGACGTCACAGTCCAGCTATCGTCGTCCATACGCTGCACCAGTTCTACCTCCATCACCGGTGCTGTGCCAACGATGGCGATCAGGCGACCGGCGGCGGCGAGGCTGTGCTTGAAGCCATCGGGCAACAACGGCACAGATCCCGTTATCAAGATCGCGTCGTAGGGTTGGTGCCGCTCCCAGCCGAGGGCGCCGTCACCGATTTCCACCGTCGCATTGTCTACCCCATGGGCGGCAAGGTTCTGCTGGGCGTGCGTGGCGAGCTCCGGGTTGATTTCCACCGAGTGTACATGCCGGCCTAATGCCGCCAATAACGAGGTCATGTAGCCGCTGCCGGTGCCGATCTCGAGAATCTTGTCCTCAGGGCGGATGGCCAACTCCTGCAGCAGGCGCGCCTCGAGCTTGGGTGACATCATGACCTGCCCATGGCCAAGCGGTATATTCATGTCGACGTAGGCCAAGTTGCGATACTGCGGGGGTACGTATTCTTCGCGTACCGACCGCGCAACCAAGCTCAGCACTCTCTGGTCAAGCACGTCCCACGGTCGAACTTGTTGCTCAACCATTTTGTGACGCGCATCCGCAAAATCGATGTCGCCCATATAAGCACACAGGCATAGGGGTAATGCAGGGAGCGATAAGGGTAAGCGCTTTGGGTATGTCGCGCAAGCGTGCCCGCGGCGGGGTTCATCGACTCGGCAGGCATAAAGGCAAGCGGGGATTCGGCCGCACCAGCTGTTGCATTCGCGGCGCGAATGCATTAGCTTGGTTCTAGTTCAGCTGGGGGTGTCCGCCTCGCCTACGGGTGCGGCGGGCTGAGAGACACCCTTCGAACCTGATCCGGATAATTCCGGCGTAGGGAAGCTCCCGCAGACCTCCGCCTGCGGGCCTCCTGCGCCATGGCCACCGCCCTTTGGGCAAGGAATGACACATGAGCGCAAACCCTGACCACATCTTGAGCCAGACGGCGATGGTGGATGCAGCCGCCATTGAGCCGCTGCCGAACTCCCGCAAGATCTACGTACAGGGCAGCCGGCCCGACATCCGGGTGCCGATGCGCGAGATCTCGCAGGCCGACACGCATACACAGGACGGTATCGAGCGAAACCCGCCGGTCTGGGTGTACGACACATCCGGGCCCTATACCGACCCGGCAGCGGCCATTGATGTGCGCACTGGCCTAGCGGCGCTGCGTGAGACCTGGATCGAAGAGCGCGGCGATACGGACCACCTGGCAACAGTCAGTTCCGAGTACGGGCGCACGCGCCTCGCAGACCCCGCGCTTGCCCAGGTGCGGTTCGCGCACGTACGCAAGCCCCGGCGTGCCCGGCCTGGACAGTGCGTCACGCAGATGCACTACGCGCGCCGGGGAATTGTTACACCTGAGATGGAGTTTATCGCGATCCGCGAGAACCTGAAGCTGCAGCAATACAAAGACGAGATGCTGCGCAGACGGCACCCGGGGGAGCCCTTCGGCGCGCAGATCCCGCAAGCGGTTACGCCGGAGTTCGTGCGCGAAGAGCTCGCGCGCGGTCGCGCGATCATTCCCGCCAATATCAACCATCCCGAATCCGAGCCGATGATCATCGGACGCAATTTCCTGGTGAAGGTCAATGCCAACATCGGTAACTCGGCTGTGACGTCCAGCATCGAAGAGGAAGTGGAGAAGATGACCTGGGCGATTCGCTGGGGGGCCGACACGGTCATGGATCTGTCGACCGGCAAAAACATTCATGAGACGCGTGAGTGGATCATCCGCAATAGCCCGGTGCCCATCGGCACCGTGCCGATCTACCAGGCGTTGGAAAAGGTCGATGGCAAGGCCGAGGAGCTGACGTGGGAGATATTCCGCGACACGCTGATCGAGCAGGCCGAGCAAGGCGTGGATTACTTCACCATCCATGCGGGCGTACGATTGGCCTTTATTCCGCTGACCGCCAATCGCGTCACCGGCATCGTGTCGCGTGGCGGCTCTATCATGGCGAAGTGGTGCCTGGCGCATCATCAAGAGAGCTTTCTCTACACACGCTTCGCCGAGATGTGCGAGCTCATGCGGAGCTATGACGTGGCGTTTTCGCTGGGCGATGGCTTGCGGCCGGGCTCGATCGCCGATGCCAATGACGAGGCCCAGTTCGCCGAGCTCAAGACCCTCGGCGAGCTGACCCGGATAGCGTGGGAGCACGATGTGCAAGTGATGATCGAGGGACCGGGGCATATCCCGATGCAGCTCATCAAGGTCAATATCGACCAGGAGCTCGAGCACTGCTACGAAGCACCGTTTTATACGCTGGGCCCCCTGACCACCGATATTGCACCGGGCTATGACCATATTACCTCGGCCATCGGGGCGGCCATGATCGGCTGGTACGGCTGTGCCATGTTGTGCTACGTGACCCCAAAGGAGCATCTCGGGCTGCCGGACAAGAAGGATGTGAAGGACGGCATCATCGCCTACAAGATCGCGGCGCACGCGGCCGACCTCGGCAAAGCGCATCCGGCGGCCCAGTTGCGCGACAATGCATTGTCCAAGGCACGCTTCGAGTTTCGTTGGTCTGATCAGTTTAATTTGTCGCTCGACCCCGACACCGCGCGCGAGTTCCATGACGAAACCCTGCCGAAGGAGGGGCACAAGGTGGCCCACTTTTGCTCGATGTGCGGGCCGCACTTCTGTGCCATGAAGATCACCCAGGACGTGCGCGACTACGCCCGGCAGAAAGGCATCGCCGATGCGCAGGTCGCCATGGATCAGGGCCTGAAGGAGAAGGCGAAAGAATTCAAGGAAAAAGGCAGCGAAATTTACACCCCTACTTAGTTCGTAAGGTTACCGGCAACCATGTCGGTTCGCTCGCTCGCACCATCCCACAGCGACACCTGACCAGGAGATGCCTTCGGCCTTTCGAACAGGAAGTAAAGGAGATTGTCTGTAAACGCAGGGTCCTTAGTCAGACCGAGATGATTTCTGAATAGAAATTGCACATTGGCCCAGTCGATCGGTGACTCCAGACGACCCCGTTTATTTGTACCTATGCGCTCATCCATGAGTGCGCTGCTGCGAAGCACAGTGCCGTCTCCGGGCGCGCGCTTTACCACCGCTATCTCACCCGTGTCTGGTTCGACCGCCATCACCGCCTCGGTGGATACCGCATCACCGGCGACCAGGAACAGCGATATGCCCGCAGGTGGTGAGGCCGGGACATCCATTGCCGCTGCAAACTGCCTTGCGCGCCGCAAGGCCTTGCGCTGATGATCCAGGGCGATGCGCCGCCTAGTTGCGCGATCTTTCGCATCAGGCAGCAACTTCTGCAGCGCGGGTTCTTGAGTGGGATCGGCCAGCCCCCAGCCCATACGTTCCCACAACTCCGGATCATAGATGTCCTGGAATTTGCTGTGATCGTTGGCGTTGACCATTGCCCCGTGGTGTGGGCGTGGCAACAATTGGTAAGCCGATGGCATCGTGCCGAGAATGGCCGGGTCGTAGCTGGGCACAAGCGGCGCAAACTTTTTTCCCTCAATCAAGAAGCGCAAGGCGTCGACGGAGCCGGCGTTAGGCGTGGCGATCATCACGAGATTATCAATGTGACGCGCACCGGCCCAGGTCAGTGGCGGCAGCGATCCGTCGGCAGGGAGATCGGCGGTTCCATAGCGAAGGTAGTAACGCGCGACCAGGCCACCCATAGAGTGAGCAACTATATCGAACTTTACATCATAGTTTCTGATGCCATATCGCTTTTCCATTTCCGCCTGAACATACGCGCGCTTATCTAGAATGAACGCGTGCAGCCGCCCGGCGCTTTCGACGATATCACGGCGCCAGTCATAGTCGTACTGAAAGCATGTGTAATGGCGCTTGCCATAGTTGACGGCTCCAGTTTCACCGAGCGCCTGGTCTCGATAGCCGGCGGCACCGAGGGTGCTGAGCATATAGAAATATGCCTTTAGCTGGAACCGTATCCCCGCGAAGTTAATCCGCACGCGATCCAGCGCGCCGTCCGGGCGCACGCTGTCGCGAAGCTCAATCAGCGTGGCGCCTTGGCGCATCGGTAGCGCAACGAGACGGGCGCCCTCGGGGTCTTTCGGGTTTGCGCTACCAGGACCGAATGCACCCCAGATGACACTGCCGGAGTCTATGTCCACGAGTCGCGACCCGAGCGCGCCGGGAATCGCTATAATGGGATTGCGGTAAGGGTCCTCCGTCTGGATAAGCTCGTCATAAAGTCCCCCCAGATCCGGGGTGTAGAGCTTTGACACGCAACCGCTAAGCGCGAAGAGCAAAGACAAACATGCTGCCGGCACACAGGTTATTTTGACACGCACAACTGTTTGCATGGCATTGGCCTCGGTTGGTCGCTTGACAGGCGCCGAATAAGACTCGGCCGGTGGACGCGTACGCACGCCTGCGCAGTATAGCACCAGCGCAATACAGGCCGCGGTGCATCAGACATGTTTATTGCTCGGAAGCTGGGGTACAAGCTGGGTCGCGGCACATCGCTGCGAGTTATCTCTGGGCCGGGCCCAGACTTTGATGAGGGTTACGGCATTCATGGAATGATATCTCTAAACGACGTAATAGCCGGAAACTCTTCCACTGGTTTTTGCGGGCGGCGCGAGTCGGGTTTGCGTACGGTAAGGAGTTGACCGATTCCATAGCTGTGCGCCGATCGCAGCACCGGCAGGCTGTCGTCTATCAGCAGGGTGCGGGTGCGCTCGAAGGGTTCGATCGCCTGTAGCTTGGGCCAGAATCGTACATCCTCCTTGGGCGTGCCCATATCATGCGCGCTCAGCACCGTGTCGAAGTGGCCACCCAGTTGCGTGTGGTGCATCTTGAGCTGGAGCACCTTGCCGTGGGCGTTAGTGACCAGAACGATCCGTTTGTCCAGCCTGCGAACGGCATCGAGGAAGTCGATGACGTAGGGGTGCACGACGATAAGCTGATCGACTTCCTGCTTGAGCACGGGGATGTCCAAGTCCAACTCGCGGCTCCAGAAATCCACACAATACCATTCAAGCGTACCTTCGACCTCGCGGTAACGACGTATCAAGACCGTTTTCGCCGCCTCATAGGACAGGCCGTGCTTTTCCGCAAAGCGACGAGGCACGTGCTCGAGCCAGAAGTGATTGTCGTAATGCAGGTCCAAAAGCGTACCATCCATGTCCAGCAGCACGGTGTCTAGCTCATACCATCGGATCATCGCTGGCGGCATTGGTGGTCCGGCAAACGGGGCATGGGGCACGGTGTTATTCACGCGCGCTGCGCCCCTGCCGGCAGCGTTTGGAGCCGTTGGATCCGGCTGCAGGTATTGCCGGG
>JBHHZP010000062.1:0-19086 GCA_046758085.1 Acidiferrobacterales bacterium | reverse complement strand
CGCATCACGCGCCCACTGGCATGAGCGGCGCCAACGACGTAGCATAACGCCATGTGTGGACGTTTCATGCTAGCCACCCCTAGAGAGGAGCTTGTTGCGCATTTTCGTTTGCAGCATGCGCCAGTGCTCGGGCCACGCTATAACATCGCGCCGGGCCAGCCAGTCGCCGCGGTACGTGAATCCGGCGAGCATGGGCGCGAGCTGGTCCTGCTGCACTGGGGGCTCGTCCCGCACTGGACCAAGGACCCCAATAGCGGCAACAGGATGATCAATGCCCGCGCCGAGACACTGGGCCAGAAACCCTCGTTTCGAGCGGCCTTCGCGCGTCGCAGATGCTTGCTTCCGGCAGACGGTTTCTACGAGTGGAAGGCCTTGAATGGCCGCAAACAGCCCTATTCCATTCGCTCCAAGGATCGACGCCCATTCGCTTTAGCCGGACTGTGGGAACATTGGGAGAATCAGACGACCGTAACCGAATCTTGTACCATTATCACCACTACCGCCAATGAACTCCTCAGGCCATTGCATGAGCGCATGCCGGTGATACTCGCTGAAGAAGATTATGATCGCTGGCTCGACTGCTCCAACCAGGACGCCCAGAAATTACAACACTTGCTGCGGCCGTATGATCCGAACCGGCTGATCGCGTACCCGGTCAGCACCCGGGTAAACAGCCCGAAGAATGACGACAGCGCGTGCATCGCGCCGATCGAGCCGGTATGACAGCGATACGGTCATAGCGGCGCCTTCGACTTTGCCGCCTGCACAGGTATCGCCCACAGTGACCAGCGCACACAGCGCGTATTCCCGGCGACAACCCCGCTAAGATCGTGCTACGCTGTGCACAACCCCAAGCCCTACCCGTACCGTATGTATAAGCGGGTTACCCCAGCCACACAAAGGATACACTGGCTCCGCGGATTCACCGCGCGGAGCCTTGCTGTCCTTGCTCTATCTGCACCGCTGCTCACGATCGCTCAAACCGACAACCCGAAGTTCCTCGAAGTCTTATCCGCCATCGTCCATATACACGCGCAGGTCCCAGTCACAGCCCGCACCGCTCATGTCCTCGGTACCGAGCGCGAAGGCACCGGCGTAGTCATCGATGCGAACGGACTCATCTTGACAATCGGCTATTTGATCCTCGAGGCCTCGCGCGCCGAGGTGAGACTCGCTACAGGCAAAAAGGTTGCTGTCGACATACTGGCCTATGACTACAACACCGGCTTCGGACTGATACGTACAGCCGAACCCATCGACGTAAGGCCGATGAAACTTGGCAGCTCTGACGAGTTAGAACATTCGGCGCGCGTGCTCGTGTCGGGCTACGGCGGTGTGGAGGCGGTACGACCTGCTGTCGTGGTGTCCCGTCGCGTGTTTGCCGGTTATTGGGAGTACTTACTCGAGGATGCCATTTTCACTGCACCGCCGTATCCGAATTTTGGAGGCGCAGCGTTGATCGGTGCAGAAGGAAAGCTACTCGGTATCGGCTCGCTCGCCGTCAGCGACGCACTCCCGGGAGACCCCCCGGTGCCGGGTAATATGTTTGTGCCGATCGACCGCCTCAAGCCCATACTCGATGACCTGTTGACATCGGGACGATCGTCGGAGCCTGCCCACCCGTGGCTCGGCGTGTACACAGAAGAGGTGAGAGGCCATCTGATCGTTACACGCGTGGCGCCGGAAGGCCCGGCGGCCCAGGCGGGGATCGAGTCCGGTGATGTAATCGTCGCCATTGCCGGCCAAGAGATCGATTCCATGGCGACGTTTTATCGCGCGCTGTGGGCACGGGGAACGGCGGGAATTGAAGTACCACTTACCGTGCTCAGGGGCGCTAGGCTGCTGGCTATAACCGTGCACAGCGGCGACCGCTACAAGTGGTTGCGCCTGAACCCCGTCTAATCTGCGTACGCTTCGTGGCAGGCTGGTACGTTGCGCATCGTTAACGCGACTTTTCCGACCGCTCGATTCGCGCGCCTTGCGCCAAGGCAGTACGTTCTTCAGAGCTAAGCGCGACCGATGGCAGCTCATCTTCGCCGGTTGGTACCAACCAACCACACCCACACTGCGACACGTCGAATGCGAGCGCGGCGGTACACACGGGACACTCCGTCGGCCGATCGGGCAGCGGCCCGGCAGCAATGCCATCGCTGGTGTTCAACTGCAATGCTGCAATCTCGCGATTAGCGGATGGTACCTGCCAGCCACAGCTACAGCCGGTCGCGCTCGCGGCAAGCATCGCTCCGCATAGAGGACAGACGTCTGCGCACTCCCGCGCTGCAGGTGCCGTCGCCATTTTCACCGCCTTCGCGATTTTGGCGGCCTGGGCTGCACGGAACGCCTCGCTCGGGACCTGGTGCTGCTTCGGTGCCGATTTGACTTGATGTGTTGACGGTGGGACCGACCTGCTCGCGGTGTTGTCCGCTGTGGGGACAACAGCATTCACAGGGGCGCTGCCGCTGCCCACATTATTCATGCCTTGCCGTTTGCTGACGGCACGCTTATGCCCACGTTGCCAGCGTACCCGCCCGTTCTTCAAGCGCACCACGCGGCCGTTGCGCACGCCCTGACCAGCACGATTGGCGGTGCCAGACACCCTGCTTTTGGACACATGCGTTCGCGGCGCTACCGGTTCGGCCGCGCGCGCCCCCATCGCTGCGTGCACCTTGGCTGTGGAATCCGGCACCGATTTCGGCTGCCGAGCTTGGTCAAGGTCGGTGCCACCGGTTGGTAGATCAGTTCTGTTAGTCGCCGCAGCTTGTGTCCGCCTGATTTTTCGAGCTCTTCTTGTGTCTTGGGCTTTCTTTAATTTTTTAGCCACAGCTGCGGCCTTGCTCGCAGTGTAATCTGCCGCAGCAATCATGGACCGGGCCCCTTGGACAACGACTTTCTTTGCAACCACCTGGCAGCCACGGGCAAGCTTGAGCGCAGCCATCCTACCATTATGCCAGTTATCGACCCGTTGCGATCGCGATGTTATGGCCTGCCTAGCGTTACGATGCAACGCCGCTTTGCGTTCCAATACATGACTGCGAACGCCGGTAAAAGTATTTTTTGGTAGTGGTACAGGCTGACTGCCGCTTGCGCGCACAGGCCAGTCGGTGTTTACCGAGGCCGAACTATTATTCGTGGACGTGATGCTCTGTACGATCCGTGTGCGTCGCGCTTGCGGATACATCGTGGACACACCTTTATCACTGTTGACCTTGGGTGCGCGCCTGGTCGTTGCCACGGTAGAAGCAGGCCCGGGCATCATATTGCGCGCGACCTCGCGTTCCTGCTCGCGCGCCAGGGTTTCTCGCTCTCGAGCGCGTGATACACTCTTCGCCACGGCTGCCGCCCGTGCGAGTCGAACGCGCTGGGCGGCCAGCTCAACCTTAGCGGCGTCGGTATTCTCCTTGGCGCGCAATGCCTCCATAGCGGCGCGCTCGTTCTCAGGCGCTAACTCGGCTGCACGAACGGCAACCGCGGCGAGCTCGGCCGCCTGCGCAACACGGGCTACCAGGTACTCCTCGAACAGCCGCTCTTCCTGGGCCACGAGCTCGGGCGTCGACCGAGTCTGTTCCCGTGGGACATTATCGAAAGTGTATCCGCAGTCGCATGAGGCGGCGCCTGCAGTATTGACTGCCGTGCATCGGGGGCAAGCTTTGTCGAAAATACCCAAGTATGACCTCGCCTGCGCAGATACCAGTTAAGTAGCTATTGCCGAGGTGGGAAGTAGGGGGGGCTCACGCAAGAACCACCCGGAGGGCGGGGCGCCTTGAATTCGGGAAACACCCGTCCCGGGTGGCTTGACCAGGCAATCCTCCACGGCCTGCTGTCCTCCATGAACATCCCATCCATAGGTAATCGTTCTCTGTAGAAACTATTGCATATGACAGCCGGTGTACGACAGGGACTTCAGACGATCGCCAGATTTCCCCGGACAAGCGGTCGCACTCAGCACCGCTTAAACAGCACACGGCAACAGTCGGGCAAAACGCAGGACCCACTGCAGCGCCTTCGGGCCGGCCGCCCACCGGCACACCGGCGCACCTCAGGGCGGCAGCCCACGAGTTGCGTGGGGTTCTAAAGTGCTGAGTTTTAACGTTTTCGTAACGTCTGAGTTATTGGCACGGAATGTGCCTCGTCCAAGTTAAACGGGTCGTTCGTTTGGAAACCCGGGGCAAAGGGAGGCAGGGCCCGGCCGTGTACGTTTTTACCGACTTAGTCGCACTTTTTACCTCCGTAGCCGCCACCTACGCTGTTGTGCGTGCCTGGCGTTACGTGACCTCGTGCTGGCCACAGTCGCCCTCCGGGCCCCGGTCTCGGTCTGGTGAGCCAAACCCAGCAGTTTACACAGTTAGCGGAAGCACACATATGGAAGCAAAATTGTCCCAGATTGCAGCGACTATCAAGGCGTCGGAAAACGCCTGTAAGGCCTTGCCTGTCGAATCAGAGATTGAAGAACAGATCACTGAACTGGAGGATGTGTGCACCGCACTGTCCAATGATGCACTAAGACTTCGTGTAAACGAACTCTTAGGGCGGCTGCGCTCGAATGCTGCTACCGAACAGTCGAAGCATTACCAGGAAATCATGAAGCTGTTGTCGGAGGAAAAACACAAACAATCCGCCGACCTACGGTTGGTGGCACACTACGAAAGTACGATCAATGAGTATGTTGGGGCACTTGATCCGGCTAGATCAGGAAAGCGAGACTCCGGGGACCAGCTCAATCTACTGTACCTCGATGAAGTTATGACGCCGGACGAAGCGCTACTTGACTTTACCCTGCATCACGAGGTTCCCGAGGGGGTGCGCTTCTACGAAGCCTTCAAAACATTTGAGTCAGGGTCCTGTGGTCAACCCGTTTTTGACATCGAGTTCGAGATCCGCGGACAGCCGATAAAACCGCGTGATGTCGACCACGCACTTGGACAATCGGTGCTGCAAACAATCGAACAGTCAATCAAGCAACGCGTAGGGGCAAGTCGCTGCCCGGAACATGGATCAGCGGTCAAGATAATTGTAAGCGGCAACTCGCTCGGTAAACTCACCTGGCATGCCCCCGGCTGCTGTCCAATATTACTCGCCACCGTGCAGGCAAAACTCACGCCAAATCATTAACTCGGGAGCGCACAGCTCTCCGGATACCCGATCTCCGTCCCGCACCGTATGGGCTCATCGTCCAAGGCCGATGCCGTAACCCGCTAACCGGCCATTCAACACTGTGTAGCTACATGTTAGACTGCAGGCACTATATGGAAGCCAGCACTAATTGTTAGCTGAGGCGCGATGGAGATTTTTCGCACACCGCAGCGCATGGTACCGGTGCGCGTGTTGCTCGCGGATGGGCAGAAATTGGAGGGTGGTTTCTATGCCCCCGCAACGGGCCTCGATGGCAACCCCGGGCGATTGCTTGATCGGCTGAATGATGCCTCGGAGGAGTTTCTGCCGCTTGCAGGCCGCTACGAGACTCTGCTCAACAAATCCTGGATCGTGACCGTAGAGCTCGCGTCCGGTCAGCAGCAGACAGAGGGCATCGAGAGCGACTTTGCGCGTGAGCAGAAGGTGCGGATTGTGCTAGCCCATGGCGATACCGTGGAAGGCTGGGTACGTTATCTCATGCCCGAGGAGCGTACTAGGTTGCTCGATTACCTGAACGAGGCACCGAGTTTTATTCCGGTCATTGGTGAACAGCGGGTAACGCTGGTGCATCGTCGCTTTGTTCAGAGCATACAAGAGCTCACTGGCGTATCGGCAGTCAAGTAGTTGGGGTCGGCCCGCGCGCGCCGCAACAAGCTTACCGACGCATCGGTCCCTCAGACCATCACTGTAGAACCATGGACTCAATTAACGCACAAGGCAGAAGCACTGCCATCATTTCGACCGGAGATGAGCTGGTGCAAGGTCGCACCGTCGATACCAATGCCGCTTACATCGCCGACCGTCTGGCGGCAATCGGGATCGAGGTTTACTCCGTTACGGTAGTCGGTGATTATCCGGATCGCATCGAGTGGGCCTGGCGCCATGCACTTTCCAAGGCCGATTTTGTGATCTCCACCGGCGGCCTGGGGCCGACCGCCGACGATCTTACGACCGAAACGTTGGCTCACGTTGCCGGCCTCGAGCTTCGCCTGGACGAGCGCGAAGCACAGCGCATCAGACTGTACTTCAAAAGTCATGGCCGACCTATGTCGCAGAACAACCTGAAACAGGCGAGTTTTCCATTTGGCGCCGAGATCATTCCGAACCGGCTCGGGACGGCGGCGGGCTACCGGCTGGTCATCCCCCAGGACAAGCGCCGACCCACAGCCATCGTGCTTCCTGGCGTGCCGCGCGAGATGAAGGCGATGCTTGATGGGGAGGTGATTCCGTGGCTTGCGCAACAAACCGGCGACGGGACGGTGTTCGTGTCGCGTACCTTCCAGACTTTTGGTATGAGCGAGTCAGCGCTGGACGAAGCCCTCGTGGGCGTGATTGATCCAAATGAAGCACGGCTATCATTCCGTGCGAGTTTCCCGCAGGTCTCGGTGCGTGTGATGGTCGCGGGCGACAGGGCCGAGTCGCAACGCAAGCTGGACGATATTTCGCAGGTCGTACGAAAGCGCTTAGGCAGTGCCCTGATTGCGGAAGGCGAGGTTACGATGGAAGAGGTGGTGGGCCAACTACTTCGACAGAAGGGCCTGAGCCTGGCTGCCGCAGAATCTTGCAGCGGGGGCTTGATTGGGCACCGGATCACGAATATACCTGGGAGCAGTGTCTATTACGCGGGCGGTGTCATTGCCTACAGCAACGATGTGAAAGAAAACGTCCTCGGTGTCAGTCACGCCACACTGGCAACCTATGGGGCGGTAAGCGCAGAGACGGCGCGCGAAATGGCGATGGGTGTACGAACACTGACGGGCGCGGACCTCGGTGTTGCGACGACGGGTATCGCCGGTCCGGCTGGGGGAACCCCCGAGAAACCCGTCGGTACCGTGGCCATCGCGCTGGCAGGCGATAATCTGGGGCGTACCAAGGTGCAGTCACGCTTGTACCATCTGTGGGGAACCCGCGATTGGGTGAAAATCCTGACCTCGCAAGTCGCCTTGGATTGGGTACGGCGTCATGCGCTGGGTGCCGATCCGTTAAGCTCGGACTTTGGCTTGCGCGGTAAGCCACGCTCGCGCTGATGCGAGTCGCATGGACTGCTATCCAGCGGCACTCCTCAATAAGATCTCGGCAACCCCAGGACATGCTGCGCAATGTAAGCCAATATCAGGTTAGTTGAGATCGGCGCCACCTGGTACAGTCGCGTTTCGCGAAACTTGCGTTCGACATCATACTCAGTAGCAAATCCGTAGCCACCGTGCGTTTGAACGGCCACGTTAGCAGCTTCCCAAGAAGCGTCGGCGGCCAGTAGCTTGGCCATATTCGCTTGCGCACCGCACGGTTGATTACTGTCAAACAGCTCGGCCGCGCGAAACCGCATCAGATTAGCGGCCTCGAGGTTGACGTAGGCACGTGCAATCGGAAATTGAATTCCCTGATTCTGGCCGATCGGCCGATCGAACACGATCCGGTCTTTGGCGTAGGCGCACGCTCGCTCCACAAACCAGAAGCCGTCACCCTCACACTCCCCTGCAATCAGGATACGCTCGGCATTTAACCCGTCCAGAATATAGCGAAACCCTTTGCCCTCCTCCCCGACCAGGTTCTCCGCCGGCACTTTGAGGTCATCAAAAAAGACCTGATTGGTCGAATGGTTCATCATGGTCTCGATCGGCGTCACCGTAAGCCCCTGGGCCCTGGCGTCTTGCAGGTCCAGCAGAAACACGGACAGCCCCTCCGATTTCTTCTTGACCTGGTCCAGCGGTGTTGTGCGTGCAAGTAGTAGCATAAAGTCCGACTGCTCCACTCGCGAGGTAAATACTTTCTGACCATTAACGACGAAGTGATCTTCACGGCGCACGGCGGTGGTCTTAAGCTTGGTGGTATCGGACCCCGTGCTGGGCTCGGTCACGCCGAAGGCCTGTAGCCGCAGTTCGCCGCTGGCGATTCGCGGAAGGTATTGCCGCTTCTGCTCGTCGGAGCCGTGGCGCAGCAGCGTCCCCATGATGTACATCTGGGCGTGGCATGCGCCCGCATTGCCGCCACAGCGATTGACCTCCTCGAGGATGATCGAGGCCTCCGTAATACCCAGACCCGAACCGCCATAGTCCTCCGGAATCAAGGCGGCCAGCCACCCGGCGTCAGTCAGGGCCTTCACGAACGCCTCCGGATACTCACGGTTCTTATCGACCGTTCGCCAATACTCGTCGGGAAACCGGCGGCACAGGTTTCGGATCGCCACGCGCAACTCGGTATGGAGCTCGCTATCGGTGGCGAGCGGGGTGTCGCTCATAAAATTTATTCCATACTACAAAAATGAACCGGCGCTATCAGAATAACACAAACGTCCTTCATCAGGCTCTTACAAGCGTTCGTTGGCTCCGCACGCCACCCGCCTGACAATGGCACGCACCCAACTTGGCCGCCACCCCTGTCCTGGTACAGGATCGGCGTTTATGCGTGAGCAAGGTCACAATGCCGCATTGCTGGGTACAGCTCCCCACTCTTGCTCTTGCGAAAAACGCGGTGATGTTCAGAGGTGGCAACCTACTCTAGCCGGTCGTCGGGAGCGGGGCATTCTTCATGATGTTCTGGCTCGGTGCCGTGCTGGCCCACGACCTCGACTGGCCAGCCTGGTTGATTGCCGGCAGCGGCCTCGTTTCAGGCCTCGCCGGGGCAACTCTTATCGCCAGGCTCGAGCGCCGCGATATGGGCAACTGAAGGCACGGCGGCACCGCATGCCTTTGCCTGTCCAACATCGTGCGCGCCGAACTTGTTATCAACTAATCGCTTCTGCTTTCTTCTTTTCTCTTTTCGATTCCAGCCGGGGAAGCTCGTTTTCGTGCAGGGTTTCCTTCTCCAGCAGCCGCTTGGCGCCGTCGTTCAGTTGCTTGCGGTAGGTATTGAGAATCTGCGTCGCTTTTTCCCGTGCGCGGTCGGTAAGCTCGCGTATGGCGCAGTCGATTTCGCGCGCCGTCTCTTCGCTGTAGTTACGGCGCCGCGCGCCCACCAGCGCCGCCTCGCCGAGGAAAGCCTGCGGCTGCTCCTCGTAGGTCATCTGTCCGAGCTTTTCCGCCATGCCAAAACGCGTCACCATGTTGCGCGCGATGTCCGTCGCCTTGTCCAGATCGTCCGCGGCGCCGGTGGAGATCTCGCCGAATACGATGGCCTCGGCAGCACGCCCACCAAGCAATACAGCCATCTTGTTCTCCAACTCCTCGCGCGTCATCAAGAAACGGTCCTCGGTGGGGCGCTGGATCGTGTAGCCGAGCGCGCCCACACCCCGGGGGATAATCGAGATCTTGTGCACCGGATCCATGCCGGGCAGCGCCATGGCCACCAGCGCATGGCCCATCTCGTGGTAGGCGACGACCTCGCGCTCATGCGGATTGAGCAGGCGATTTTTTTTCTCCAGGCCAGCCACGATCCGCTCAATAGCGGCGGTAAAATCGTCCATGGTGACGGCATCCCGCTTGCGGCGCGTGGCCAGCAGTGCGGCCTCATTGACCAGGTTCGCCAGATCGGCGCCAGAAAACCCGGGTGTCAGCGCGGCGATCTTGTCGGGCTCGACATCGCGCGCGAGCTGAACTTGTTTCATATGTACTTTGAGAATGGCGGCACGACCGATCTTGTCCGGCCGATCGACCAGCACCTGGCGATCGAAACGTCCTGCGCGTAACAACGCCGGATCGAGAATCTCGGGTCGATTGGTGGCGGCCAGCAAAACAATGCCTTGCTGCGGATCAAAACCGTCAAGCTCGGTGAGCAACTGGTTTAGTGTCTGCTCCTTCTCGTCATGACCCCCGGAAAGCGGGCCGACCGCGCGGGCACGGCCCAACGCGTCGAGCTCGTCGATAAAGATGATGCACGGTGCCGCCTTCCTTGCTTGCTCGAAAAGGTCGCGCACGCGCGCGGCCCCCACGCCGACGAACATTTCCACGAACTCAGAGCCGCTGATGGAGAAGAACGGGACACCGGCCTCGCCCGCTACGGCGCGTGCTAACAGCGTCTTGCCGGTGCCCGGCGGGCCGACGAGTAGTACGCCCTTTGGTACGTGCGCGCCGAGACGCCCGTAATCCTTCGGCTGTCGGAGAAACTCCACAATTTCTTGGAGCTCCTCCTTGGCCTCGTCGACACCCGCCACATCCTCGAAGGTAACCTTGGTGTCCTTTTCAACGTAAACCTTGGCCTTGCTCTTGCCCACGGTCATGAGCCCGCCAAAACCTTGCTTTTCGGCCACACGGCGAAAAAGGAACATCCACAGACCGAAGAAAAACAACACCGGCAGCACCCACGAAAGCAGGTCTCGCAAAAATGTGCTTTCGATGACTCCACCAAACTTCACGTCGTACTGGCTTAAACGATCCGCCAGCGCAGGGTCGACGCGCGTGGTCACAAACCGCTGCCGCCCCTCTGCCGATGGCTCCTTGAACTTACCCTCAAGTCGGTCCTGGCGAACGTAGACTTCTTCGATCTTCCCTGCCTCGAGAAGCTCCTCGAACTGGCTGTAAGGGATGACCTCTATCTGGCGGCTCGCCGCCCACCAATTCTGAAACAGCAGGATCGCGAATAACGCCAGGATGATGTACCAGACATTAAACTGTGTTTTCTTTTCCATCTGTACTGCGGCCTCCTGAAGCCGCACCCCGATTTTGAAGCCAGCCTTACTTGCACACCTGCGGCTATTCGGGTCGGGCGTGTCCTGCGATGCACAGGCGCCGGAATTGGGAAGTGCTCTCGCTTCGGCGCGGGCTCTACCCTCATAACCGGCGCGCCGATCTGGACACTTATACGGATCTTATCCGGCTTGTCAACCCGCGTACGTACGGATAAGGCGTCATCGCTCTCGTGCACGAGGATGACAGGGCAGCCCTGATCGAGCCGGTCCCCGGCCTTAGCCAAGGCGCTGTTACAACCGCTTGCTACACTATTTAAAGGGCGTCGGCCCAGGCAGACGTGTCAACAGCACTACAGCCGATGCGTACTGTGGCGAATAAACATCGCGCCGGGCACGGCGAGGCCAGTGCCGATAAGGTGAAAGAAAAAACGGGGAACGAAGAATGGGGAATCGAATAACAATTTTCTTTTTCGAATTGGTTTTTTCGCTCTCGGTCGCGCTAACGACCCTGCCCGCTGCCGCCGCAGAGCCCTGGCTGGGTGGGGCCTACGGGCGCGACTTCATCAACTTTGATCCAATGGGAGCCATCTCGTTCGAGGGTGGCATGTGGCCTGAGAATAAGAAGTGGGGATTCCAGGGCTACATCGAGTTTGCCGACCCTTCATGCGACGATGATATGTGGACGGTCGGCATCGAGCCGATATGGCGATACAAGAGATTCTATGCGGGAATCGGCTTGGCGTTGTCGGATGAGCGGTTATGCGGTCTTCAAGGCACAAAGTGGACCTTCAGCATCCCGGTAGGACTCAAAATCACCGAGCATATTGATATCCAATGGCGGCATCGATCCCATGGTAAGGATTTCGGTATTCGCAAGGATACGCCAAACGACGGTGTCAACCTGATCCAGATCCGGGTGTCTACCCGTATTGGCTCACGCAAGTAAAACCGTAGCACGGGTCTGCGCCTGCTTACTTCTTCGGCGGGAACTTTTTGAACATCCGTGCCGCGGCTTTGGTGATTCGTTTTACGGTCGTCTCCGGTTTGCCCCCCAGGACCTCTAAAGCGAGGCCACTGCAGATTAATCTCTGTGACACCCCTTCTACGAGTTCGACACAGATATTCACTGTCGGAATATGACTCACGCCCCATGCCATGGGAACCCAATGCTAGCGACGTGGTTCGAGGTCGTCGAATCTGTGAGGATCCGTGGGAGCGACAGAGGCGGGTACGAGTGGAGGGGCTAGGGAGCGGGCTATTGGTGGAAGGACGTGCAGCACAACACGAACCTAGATAACGCAAAGATGTGCGTCATCTACTCGCTCGACCCGTTCGATAGGGGCGACGCGGGCGTTCTCGAGGGCCTGCCGACATAGAAGCCTTGGGCGTAATCTACACCGAACTCGCGCAGTATCTCCAGGCTCCTGGCATCGTGCACATACTCGGCGATGGTCCGTTTACCGATGGTTTGTGCGATTTGGATAATGGATCTCACCATGGCCTGATCAATGGAATCATTGGCCATGTTTTCAATAAAGCTCCCCTCGATTTTGATGTAATCAACGGGAAGGCGCTTGATGTAGGTGAGGGAGCTAAATCCTGCACCAAAATCATCGAGCGCAAACTGGCATCCCATATCCATCAGCTCCTGCATGTGCCGACTGGCGTTGTATAGGTAGCGAATCGCTACCTGCTCCGTGATCTCGAAAATCACCGAAGAAGGTGGGAGACCATTCGCTTCCAGGCTGTCTTGCACGCGCCGCACCAGATGCGGATCCTCGAAGATGTGCCCCGAAAGGTTGACGCAGAACCTGGCGGTGCCTTCGGTAGCACGGAGTTCTCCGAGCGCCCTCAGCGCGTTGCGGATCACCCAGCGATCGATATCTATCATCAAGCCGAAACGCTCTGCTACGGGCAGGAACGCCGCCGGCTCGATCATTCTCTTACCGCCGTCCGGCATGCGCAAGAGCACCTCAAACAACTCGGGCCTGCCGGTGCGGACGTTGATAATGGGCTGGTAATGAAGGACGAAGCGGTCGTTATCGATAGCCTGCTTGATCTTCTGCGACCAGCCGATATACGCCATCATCTGGTCGGTGTCATTGCGTCCTGCGAATAGACTGTAACAGCTACGGCCCCGCGATTTGGCCTCGTAGCAAGCCATATCCGCCTGCGCCAACAGCTCGTCTGGCGTGTAACGGTCCGTATCGATCAGGGTGATGCCGACGCTGCAACATATATTAAAAACCTGCCCATTTTCGACGAAGTGCATATCCCGCAAAATCTTGATAATTGAGCGCGCAATGTTCGCTGCGGTATCCGCGCTGACCTGAGGCACGAGAACTGTGAACTCATCGCCACCGAAACGACTAACAGTGTCCTTCTCAAGCACACAGGACTTAAGTCGATCTGCCACCTGTACGAGCAGCCGGTCGCCCGCAGCGTGGCCCAAGGTATCATTGACGAGCTTGAAATGATCCAGATCGATGAACAGCAACGCGCTGCTGCGGTCGTCGTGTGCGACGCGAGTCACTTCGCGCCCCAATTTCTGAGTAAAGCAGTATCGATTGACCAGCCCTGTCAGATGATCGTGGTCTGCCAGTCGTCTGAGCGTGTCGTCGCGCTCCTTGATCGCACTGATCGTCGTGTTAAGGGCGTTGCCGATGGCCGCGATCTCCTGGTGACCCGAGTTCTCCACAATGATATTAGTCTCTCCGCGAGCCAACTTGGCAAGCGGCTTTTGCAGATCCGACAATGGTCGCAATGCGCGTTTGATAATTTGCCTGCCTGTCAATATTAACGCCAGTAGTAACACGGCAACCACAATACTACCCACGGCAATATTCTTCAGCAGCTGTGACCGATAATTACTGGTGTCTAACCCGATCTCGAGAAAACCGATCAGCTCGCGTTGCTCACCCTGATCTTGATCTAGATCGAAACCCAACAGGCCGTCGGATTCTATGGACTTGATCCATACCGGCATGGCAGCGCGAACGATCGATCCGCTCATACCGGGATTGTCAAATAAATAGGGTTGCTCCGCCGAGCTTAGATCACGAAGCGCATCGAATTGATCCCGGCCCAGACTAGGAATTGCCTCGTCATCTAAAGGATTGGCATTGTACTTGGCAAGAAGCCCATGGCCGGTAGCGCTGTAATAGCGTACGAACGCAATCTCGGGGAACCCGCTTACATGCTTTTCTATTCCGGAGAACTGTGCCCTGTCCTGAGACACGTAGAATTGCGTGCCCAGCTCATCTAACTTGGCAAGCCACTGGACTGCCTGCTTGTGAAAATAATCGTCGCTGACGCGGCCTGAGGTCCACCAAAGGCCCCCGACGGCCAGCATATAGACAAACAATCCCAGGACGAGCTGCAATAATTGAATGCGCCCGACCAGGCTGGATCCATCCTTGCGCGACAGCAGGCGAGTATTGACAACGCGGATATCAAGACCCGCTGACCTGGGGCGCCAGCCCGCCTTGAACCGTGTCAGGATCGTGGCCAGCGCGAAACGCTGCGCGCCGTTACTGGAGCGCTTGTTCCATCGGCCGAGGCTTTCGGAGCGCTCATGGCTCATACGCGAGCCGCCTGTACTGTTGCGGAATCACAAGCCCCAGTCGCTTCGCCATTGCAGTGTTGATCTGGATCCGCGCTTCGGTCAGCGGGATTACCTCCGGCCCAGGAATGTTCGGCTGACCCTGTGCCTGCCGTAGCCGAGCAATGACCTGCGCGGCTATATCGGTATGACGACTGGTAACACTCATCAACCCTCCCACCTTGAGCAACTGGGGGCTGAACACTACCACCTCTTTGCCCTGTTTCACACTGTAAGACATGATCGACCGGATCACGTGGCGGCTGAGCACGCGATTATCGGGCAACAGCCATAGACCTTGAATCTCCGGCGCTAGACGCTGAAAGGTATACAGCATTTCCTTGTCCGAGCCCACCACGCGGTGAATCACCTCGATGCCGAGGTCCCGTGCGGCGTCGCGCGCCAAGGCAATGACGTGCTGCTTGCGCGTGCCTGTAATAACCCCCACCTTCTGCAAATCCGGATCCAGCGCCTTCCAAGCCCGAAACTGCCTGCGCAGGTTGGGGATCATGCTGACACCCTTCATCCAGGAGGTAACCAGACCATTGTCCTCGTAGTTGAAGACCTGGCAGAAGATCACCTGTTTACCGGAAAGCCTTTGCGCCGCCCTTGCCGCGTGCAGCCCCACCGCGATCACCTGCACTTGCTCTGACCATTGGATCTTTCCGATGGCCCGGGTCAGCGTGGCTGGATTGCCGTTCAGGGTGTAGGTCTTCGCGCGGTGCTTAAGCTCGGCCGTTAGTTTGCTCGACACGTCCGTGTAGGCCGGAACGTCTTTGCTGACCAGAATCGCCACATCCGGCAGGAATCGGGCGGGCTTGGGCTCGGCGGCAGCGGTAGGTGCCGGTGCAGTCTTATGCTGAGGTTTTGGCGGCCGTTTTGCGGCGGGCTTTGCTTTATGCGCTGGCCTTGCTTGCGGCGTTGGCTCAGGTGCGGCCTGCGGTATCGGTTCGGGCTCGGCTTCGGGAGCCGGCGTCGCCCCGGCTATCGGTGGCGCCGGCTGCGGCGCGGGCTCTTCCACCTTGAATCCGGTGCAGGCCGACAACAGCGTGCACAGGAGCACGCACACAACATACCTACCTACGCGGCTAACCACGCCGGCACCCCGGTGTGAAGGTTAAGCTAAAGTTCACCTTTGCCTGTCCGCTCAACAAGCTGTACGCAGCATCCAAAGCTGCCAAGAACGAACATCCGCTCGCTTGCGAAAGCGCGCACGATGTCTACCAAGTCGATGACAAACCCAGGAAAAGATTTTTCCAGTATCTTCCTGTTGCGTCGATGCAGGCCAGGGCAGATAAGTTTGTGCACCCCATCAATGCATTGGGCTACGAGATCAGACCAGCTCAACAATTGTGCGTCGCGTAGTGCGCCAAGAATCTCTTGTGACGCGTTGCAGGGCGCCTTGGCTGAGCTTCATCCACGCCGCCTCCGGTAGCGTACTCGTTCTTACTTGCCGGCCTGCCTTTTCGTCTAATTATGAATGTTTCTTATGCGTATGTAACCTGCCAGCGCCACCGGAATCTGACGGGCGTACCTGGGCAGCCGATTATCGCAACCCACCTACCCGCTGATGGCACGCCCAGAGCAAGGCCTCCGGATCCCAGCCCCACGGGCCATGGGTCAGGTTTTACGATATTGCGCTGCAATAGTCACTCAAGCCGGCACGCTGGGCAGCTGCCACAAAGGCCACCGTATCGCCTACGGCGGGAGTTGAGCGCCGGGCCAGCATGGAGGAGGTGCGCATTGATACGCTTGTGAAATCCCGCCGCGGTAGTTACCGTAGCCTACCGGCGTGTAGCGGGCCGAGATTCAGGGGTGGAAATAGCTAGTCGAACTTGGAAACAATCCGATCCCACACCTTGTCTTCTTGGCGCCGCCCAAACCCCTTACGACGATCCCCTTTCTCTGCCTCCCAGCGCGCTTTATCGCGACGACGATCGGTAGTCACACGCTGGGGCTTCTTGCGCCGCTCAGATTTCTTGGCTTTGGTGGTTGCGGCCGTTTTTTTCTTCATCACTGCGTCCTTTACGTATGCCTTCCAGACCAATTTTAAGTATAGACCACAATTCCGCAGGGCGTTATAAAGGGCTTGGTCCAGCCATATCCGCCGCGGGGCCGCCCCGGGTCAGCTCGAGGACTCCTTTCGCCGGCCCGGCAGCAGGAGAACAACGCTCGCCCGAGGCGCAGAGGAAAGCCCGGAGAGGAGGCCGGAGGACCCGAGAGCCAAGGGGCAGACGTTACAAAGGGGTAAGCACACCCAATTATGCTTGAAAGGCCTTCCGCAGCCTCTGCCACCGCGGTGCCAGCCTCGAATTCTGCCGCGCGCGACGCGCCAGGCGCGTGGTGGCGGCACTGAGGCTGGATAGATCCCGTTTCAACCGCTCAGCAGCCGCCGTGAGAGACACACCCGCCAACTCCCTGACCAGCCAGGTAACCAGACCACGTGCCTTGGCGGGCTGGCGCCCGCGCCCGGGCGCAATCAACGCCGGCTCATCGAACCCATATACATGACACACGCGTCCGAACACATCATCGAGCGTGACGGGTGGTGGCGCAGCCCTGCCCCACTCGCAGGATCTCATCGATGAATCTGTTGTCAGCGAGGATGCGCCCATCCTCCGCCGTCGGGTCAAAATAATCCCTTGGGGCAGTGGCGGCACCCGCGCCGACAAAGGCAGTGTAGCGTTGGCGCGCGCGACGGCGCTGTGCGGCGAACTGTGCCAACGCCCAAGCGCTCGTCAACCACAACAGTTTCTCTTTGCCCAGATAGGCGCGATGACTACTCCCGGGGAAGGCGGCGGGGCGCTGCACACAGCGCGCATGCACCGCATGAGATGGATATAGCGCAAAAGCTCCAGCAGCGAGCGGTCCCGATCCACCACCACTTTGTGGTGCGCCTGAAGAAAATGGCGGACGTGACGGTAGCACGTTAATCCGCCATCCGGTGAGGCGACGTATGGACGTGTAAACGGCTGGCGTTCTGAGTTTTTTCGGGGTTGCACAAGGGTGATGCTCGTCGCCGGGGCGCTGTGCGTTATAATTTTATTGTTGGGCGTCCCCCGGGAAGAAACAATAATGAGAATCGTGCTCGCGACATCGTTGCTACTGGCACTCCCCGCACTCATAGCACCGCCTGCCTTAGCCGGCGAAGGTGGAGCCCAGGAAAATACATCGGAACGCTTCTGGCTGAGGGTCGGGGCGTTTGCGGTCAATAAGCGCAAGGTGGACGTACGCCTGGACTCATCGAGCGGGATCGGCATAGGGATTGACTTCACCGATGTCCTCGGTTTGAAAGAATCGCGGGTCGTGCCGCGCGTTCAGGGGCTGTACATGTTCAAACCCAAGCATGGTATCAGCTTCGACTGGTTCGAGCTCGACACGAGCGGCTCCAAGACCATTGGCCGGGAAATCACTTTCGGAGACGAAACTTTCTTTGTCGGCACGAATGTTGACAGCCTTTTCAATCTCGAGATCCTCAAAGCTGCCTATAATTATCGTGCGCTCGCCTCCGATAAAATGGTGGTTGGCTTAGCCGCCGGCCTTTATCTCGCCGACCTCGACGTAGGTATCCAATCATCGCAATCGGGACAATCGGAGAACGCGTCCGGGACAGCACCGCTCCCCGTGCTCGGGCTCCGCTTCGGCGCCAAGTTCGCCCAGCGATGGTATTTCATTACGGGTATCAATTTCTTCTTCCTCGAAATCGACAAGTACCGTGGCGCCATGACGGATTTCACGATCGGCGTGGAGCATCGCACGTTCAAAAACGTGGGCTTCGGGCTGGGCTGGAACCGATTCGCACTGGACTTGCGAGCCGAGGACGATAACCTCAAAGGGCAATTCCAGAATATCTTCTCCGGCTGGCTGCTGTCGACCAGCGTATACTACTAAGCAAGCGCGGCGTCTGCGCAAAAAACCACTTCTTTTCGGAGATCGCTGGAAAGTCCGCTCCCGGCTAGCAGCAAACACCCAGCAATAAGGATATCCTGTTTCGGATCAGTCCGCCGCGGACGCAGCGCAGGTCGCGCAATTTCATCGACGCCATGTGCGCAGTTGCTGGAACCACGTCGCTCAGCGGTTGTCCAATTGCAGCCACTTCCCAGCTAGGAGCGCGTGATGGTTGAAGAGTTACGCATCGAGTATTTGGCAGACGCCCCGGAGATGCTGCCTCAACTTGAGGCATGGTTCCTTCGCGAATGGGCGCCTTACTACGGCCCCGATGGCCCCGGGAACGCGGCGAAGGATCTGCGCTCGTCCTGCAACCGGCGTGCCCTGCCCATTACGCTCATCGCGTTCCGGGGCGATGAGTTGTGCGCGACGGGTGCGCTGAAAGCCGAGTCGGTCGAAACCCATAAGCATCTCGGGCCGTGGGTGGCGGCACTGCTGGTCGCACCGAAGTATCGGCGCCAGGGAATTCGTGGAAGGCTGATTGACGCGCTGGAGGAACTCGCACGCGAGCTGGGCTTCGAGCAAATGTATTATGGGGCTGATGTCACCGATCGATACCTTGACCGTAACGGCTGGGAACCCCTCGAGCGAGTGAGGTACCTGAGCGGCGAGGGCTCGATCTATCGGAAGACTCTCTAGCGAAGGAGGGTTTCGAAAAGCCCCCGCAGGGTGTTCGGAGATCTGCAACGGTCCGCTTTCGGCCTATTCCGTTGGAAAACTCGGTTTGCTGGCCGCTTCGAGCTAGAAATCGACCTGTGACTTTCCTAACGCTTTGCTTTTGTTAAAGCGGATTTTTCAAAAATTCGTCGGCGAGCGGAATTGAAGAGTCTTTCAACACTATCGA
>JBHHZP010000061.1:0-19128 GCA_046758085.1 Acidiferrobacterales bacterium | reverse complement strand
CCCGAGCACAAGCGGGGCAAGCAGAGCAACGGAGCGGCGCGGTGACATCGGCGCACGCGGTGCGGTGAACTTAAACGATGCGACTCAAGATTGACCACGTCACCATCGCCGGGCCGCGGCTCGAAACCTTGCAGCAGGCGTTCGCCAACGCTGGTCTGGTAACCGACTACGGTGGTCCGCACTCCAATGATATTACCCACATGGCGTTGCTCGGCTTTGATGACGGCTCCTACATCGAGCTAATCTCTACCCTCGAGCCGGGACAAACCTCCCCATGGTGGCATGCGCATATTAGCGGCGACGGCGGACCGTGCGCGTGGGCAATCGACGTTGATGATGTGGCAGACGAGGCGCGCCGGGCGAGTGCTGCTGGTGTTCCGGTCGATGGTCCGACGTACTACTCACGCCAGCGCCCGGACGGCAGGCGTATCGAATGGGGCCTCGCCATCTTAGGCGATCAGGGAATGGGGGCCGTGTTGCCCTTCATCATCAAGGACCGCACACCGCGCAGCCTTCGCGTTTCGCCGTCGGCCAGCGTAGCGAACACAGAGCTAACGGGTGTAGGGATGGTGGTACTCGGGGTGAACGACATCGAGCATACGAGCAAGCTATTCTCGCGGTTGTATGACTTGCCGCTCCCCGAAAGCAGCGACCTGCCTCACTTCGGCGCGGCAACGGCATACTTTAAGGGGCAACGCTTCCTACTCGCCGCCCCATCACAGCCTGGCAATTGGCTGGACCAGCGCCTAAAGCGATTCGGACCGTCGCCATGCGCCTACCTGATCAGTTCGCAGGACTATACGCACTCAGTAAAGCGCTTCGGCCTTGCCAGGATGGCAGGCGAGTGGAACCGGGATATCGCGTGGTTCCCTGCTGACCCACTGCGCCGACTGCGTCTCGGCATCATCAGCCAGTGAACCGCACGCTTCGCGGTTCAACTGTGACACAGACCGTCAACGTAGCGCCACCGTCTATGGCGTGTACCAAATGGGTGAGGTGTACGCGCGCTCCTGCGTGATCATCGGGACTTCTTTCGGCATCTTGACGTTGAAGCGCTTCGCCTCGTAGGCCGTCCAGCGCGGCGTCGGGATCTCGATCACCCGCGCGTAGTAGACCGCGCGCTGCCTTGGATCAAAGTCCGGGTCCTCCCACACAATGATCAACTCGGTCGCACCGATGGTGTTCGTCCAGGTAGCGTTCGCGATGTCCACTGTGCTGCCGACGGGCGGGAGCTTGCCCTTGACGTCCGGCTTGCGATCGCCCGACCAGACCACATCGTAGACCTTTTCGTGGCGCTTGCCCTTGCCGTCGATCCAGCCTTTGACCACCTGGATGCGGTCGAGATTGCCGCCGATAGGATCTTTCAGCGCCGCGACGAGGAAGGTCGGCGCCTTACCCTTGGGTGCATTGCGCAGATCGCCGCCCATCGGCACACCTTTCTCATAGCCGATCGTTGCCGGCGTGCGCGATTGCGCATCCCTGGCATTGAAATTGAAACCGCCGAAGAAACGCACCATCATGCGCGGGCCGGTCGTCGCGTAGGTTTCCTTGCGCAACATCGCGTCCCAAATCGCCTCGCGCGTGTTCTCCGTTGCCCACACCGCCGCATAGCCAGACGACACCATAGACCAGCCTTCGTACTTCTTGTCGCCGACCTGGGCCATCGGGTGCTCCCAACGCTTGGGGCCCGGTTCCGAACCGGAGTGCTTTCCGAAGAAATTGTCTTCCTCGGCCGTGGCGAGCCCGGTATGACTGTCCGTCGAGCCGATCATGCCGAACTTGTAGGGGTTTACGCCGAGCTCCTGCTCGAGCTGCAAACCTGTCTGCAACGCCGTGCGCGCGTACTCGTACTGAAGCATGTCCTTCTTCTTCGCTACGCTGAGGTCGAGGTTGCCCTGGTCCCAGGTCTCATAGTCGACGAATTCATCGTTCGGCGACAGGTACGGGTGCGTCTCGCCGTCGCCTTTGATCTGCGTGACTTCGTAAAGCGGCTCCCATTTCGTACGCGTCTCGGCATATGCGCGATCGACGGGCCGCTTCGTGAAAGTGTCCATCACCGGAAACATAATGCCGTTGCTCAGGTTGCCGTTGTGGGCGATGGCCAGCACCCGCCCGCCGGTCTTCCGCTCATAGGCCTGCATCCACCCCCACAAATCGCGGGGATTGTCGCTACCAAGCGGTTTGAGCGTGGTATAGGGCTCGGTCATGCTCGCCTTGACGCCGCCGTCACGATAGATCAGGACTCGATGCAGGTTGTTGCCACCGGTGTTGGAAGTCCACTCATAGCCGATGAAGGCGGTAAACTTGCCGGGCTCGTTGTAATTCTCCGCCGCCTTGATTGTCGTCTCCCAGGCGGAACGATAGGCCTGGCTGCCCGGAAGTGAGGCGAGCGCTGGAGGAAACTTGTTCTGGGAGAAGGCTACGATGACCTCGACCGCGACCTTCACGCCTTCCTGGCCCCCCTTCTGAATCATGCCGTGCCAGCGCTTACCCGTGGGATCAGCAAGGAAAGCAGATTCACCAGCGAGCAGCCGTGGGAAGAAGCCCATGTTGTCCGAGTGATCGGCGACTACCAGGAAATCCAGCGGCCGCGAGAGTCTCACGGGCAGGCCGGTGGAGGACACGAGTTCCTCGCCGCGGGCGAAGCGGTAGGCTTCTTCGGGGCCGAGCCGGGCGCCGAAGGCGCCGGCATCCATTGACATTCCCGTGTGCAGGTGCGTGTCACCCCAAAACACTTGCGTCGGAAAGTTGCGCCCGGCGTAGGGCGAGAAGTGCCGTTGCGGCTTGAATGCATCCTCCAGCGTGTCCGGTGGCGGCAACGGGTCTTGGGCCAGTACCGTGCCGGCGAAAACCATCGCCAAGAAAATGGCTATGTGCACGCCCAACAATTTGCAAAGCTTCATAGTAATCACCTCCCTGCTTTCGAAAATGCCGTGTTGTTGTCCGACTAGAAGAATCCGCTGACGCGCTGAATCACCCAAAACGCCGAGATACTACCGATGCCGTAGGCCGCCGTGCGCGGTGCCCATGCGATCGGACGATCGACGATGCGTTTCCCGAGCTGCAAAATAACCAACACGGCGCCGATGAACAGAAGCTGCCCAGCCTCGACGCCGACGTTGAACGTAAGCAAGGCCAGCGGGATGTCCGTTTGGGGCAGCCCTATCTCCGACAAGGCACCGGCAAAGCCGAAACCGTGCAGCAACCCGAAACTAAAGGCGACGATCCAGGGATAGCGTTCAGTGAGTCCCTGTCGTGCCTCGTGTTCCTTAGCAAGCTCCATTGCCAGAAAAAGAATACTCAAGGCAATCACTGCCTCCACCGGTGCCTGCGGGACGTGCACGAAACCCAGTGTCGCCACGGCCAGCGTGATGCTGTGGGCCAGCGTGAAGGCGGTGACCGTCTTAATCAGTAGCCACTTGCCGCGCACAATCAGCAGTAGGCCCAGCACGAACAGCAGATGATCGATACCGCCCAGAATGTGCTCGACGCCTAGCAGAAAATAATCGCCGCTCACCTGCCATGTGGAAGGTGCACCCTTTAGGATAAAACCAGGCGCGTTGGGGCGGAGAATTTGCGAATGGGTCGAGCCATTGATGAGCGCCACGCGAACCAGGACGTCCGTAAGGGTGGCCGCGAGCCCATCAATCTTTAAGGAATGACCCGCCAGCCCGGTTCTTCCGCAATCCACCGTCCAGCGCTCGAGCGTCGATCCGGGCAAAAGGTAGGTTCCCTTGTGCCCGACCTGTATGCAGTGAGGTGGTAATTTTGGATAAAGTGCCAACACGCGGTCGCCGCGCGCCGGACGGCGCCACATAATCTCGAAAACACCAACCTCTCGCTCGCTCAGCTCGAGATACGCCGGCCGCGATTCGTGCGCGACACCTGCGAACGGAAACCACGCGCTGATCGCCAGCACGCCAACAAGAAACCACAATACTCTGGGCAACTTTCTATTTTTCATTCTTCAATGCCAGCCGCTTTTTGTCCTCGAGCGGCGCGGCGATGACGATTTCGTACCGTTCACGTAATCGCTGATAGGCCAACTCGTTGACTTCGCGCCGTTTGTCGATCAGAAAGTCGTTCTTGACGTTTGCACGCACCAACACAAAATTCGGCAATCGTGCCTCAATACGTTCACTGATATAGGCTAAGTGCAAGCCATAGCCGGATGCGACGGGCCCCTGCCATGTTCTCTGCTCGATCTCAACGAGGCGTTGCGCGAATATCGCGCCGAAATCCCGCTTGATATCGGGCACGCTCTTTCGTACGTAGTCGTGTGCCAGCATGAATCGATCGCCCAGATCGCGCGCGCGCCGAGGTAGCTGCCTAGCCGCTTGAAGAGCCCGCAACACTGTCTCGGCCTCTTGCTGCGTGCTCGCGCCGCGCTTATCCGGATTGAAATAGATGTGAGTGAAGCTCAGCTTAACGGGCTGGTGGTAGCGTTCCTGATTCGCTTCGAAATACGCGCGAAGCTCTGCCTCATCAGGTTCCATCGGCACTGCCACGTCAGCCACGAGAAACTCCATCTTCTGCGCCATACGTCGACGCACGATGGTGTCATCTTTGTCCAAGCCCAACGCCAACGCTTCGCGATAGAGCACTTCCTCCCGGATGTGGGCCTCGATCAAACCCTGCAGCTCGTTAGCAGTTGGCGGGCGCTGCCACTGTTTCATCCAGCGTGCGTGCAGAAGCTCAATGTCGTTCTCCGACACCTCGATCCGAGCACCGCTCAAAGTCTCACCCGGATCGTTTAACCAGAGGTAGATTCCGAAAAGACACGCGCCGATAGCGAGAAAATGCACCAACGGTTCACGATACCACTTCACGTCTCCTCCCTTGGGTGGTTGATCTTCAGGTGAGCAGATCTTGTTGCCCGCTCCGCGGCGCCGCAACTTTAGCTTCGGCTGCCTGCGATTTCAAGACCAGCGACGTGCGCCCGGGCTCATCGAATGCCTGTGATGCGTCGGGTTACGGCATTCTCTGCCACGGCGGAGGTCGGCCTTGTCGAACCAGGCGGTCACACAGCCCCAGACTGTGGGGGTGTCCCCTTGACGTCCGGGGCCGTGGTGAGCTCGTTGGCCACCTTACTTTGGCTCTCGCGGTAGGCGATATAGGTGGCGGCCGCGAATACCGTAACGCCGCCGATCCAGATCCCCGCGTCCGGGATCTCGCCGAACAGCGCATAACCAATCATCGCTCCCCAGATCAGCTTCATGAAATCCAGTGGCAACACCGCGGTGGCCTCCGCCATGCGAAAAGCCTGCGCCATCCCCATCTGCGCCAGCGTGCCGGATACGCCTACCAGGCCCAGCCACAGTAGCTGCGTTCCGTTGGGCCACTGCCAGAAAAAAACCGCCGATAGAAACGACAACGGCGTCATCAGTATCACCATGTAGGCGGTTATGGTGACGGAGGAGTCCGTGCGCGAGAGCATCTTGATAATGACGATGGCACATGCCCAAATTGCCGCCGAGCCCAGCACAAGGAGCGATCCTACGTCGACGCTCTTCATACCCGGGCGAATGATGATCAGGGCGCCGAGAAAACCGACTATCAGTGCGCTCCAACGCCATAGAAACACCCTTTCGCGCAGAAAAATGATCGCCAGCAACGAGGCGAACAGCGGTGCCGTGAAACCAAGAGCTTGTACCTGCGCGATCGGGGTCAGCGCCAATCCCATGAAGAACAAAAGCATCGCGACGACATTGATTAGAGCGCGCCATACGTGTAACCCGAACCGCTGGGTGCGCAACGGTCTCACACCGCGGCGTATGAACCACGGGGCAAGTGCGAGCAGGCCAAAGAAATTTCGAAAAAACGCGATCTCGAACGGATGCAAATGCTGTTCCAGCGCCAGGTACCGTACGCCACCGTGCATGCCGGCAAAAGCAACGGTGGACGCCACCATGAAAACGACGCCAAGCATGGGCGCCGGCACACTGGCGAGTTTTTGTCTGAAACGCTTTATGACGGATGGCAAAGATCGACCCTAATAAGCTGGACGTATTCGTTTTATTGAATGATAAGGTTTCTAGCGCTGATGCGCATGCTTGATCGTTCTGCAGCCTATGTTGCCCCGCGGGATCACGATGTGCAGGGCGCCTTCAGACTGGTCATGACAATAGTGGACTCGGTTCGAACCTAGTACAATTCGGAGGTTGAACTGGAAAAGTGATTGGTGGGTCCAATGGCGATGAGAACGATACTCCTGCCGTTTCAAGGCGGCGAAGCCGCCCGCAGCACCCTTGAGCTGGCGTACCGGATAGCCAGGCACTTCGGTAGCTATATCGAGGGGTTATTTGTGCGACAACCGCCGCCGATTATCGCGGGGGAAGGGATTACCATACCTGGTGAGTACTTGGCACAGCTTGCGGAAGACGGGCGCCGTCAGGCGGAAAACGCCCATCGGCAATTCACGGAATTCATGAATGAGAAAAACGTGCCGCTCAAAGACGTCACGTACAGCACAAGCGAACCGTCATCCGGGTGGCGCGAGGTAGAGGGCCTGGAAGCGCAGATCGTCGGTGACTACGGCAGGATATTTGATCTCATTGTCATCGGATGCGCCACGGAGCAGTCTTCCGTCGATCGAAACGCGATGTGCGAAGCAGCGCTGTTTGAAAGTGGACGACCTGTCATGGTGGCGGCACCCAAGCCGCCGCAAAAGCTCGGCGAAACGGTCGTGGTCGCCTGGAACGGCAGCACGGAAACGGCGCGCACGATCGGGTTGGGCATGCCCTTCTTGACGGACGCGAAGAAGGTTGTCGTCGTCACTGTGGAGGGCGGCACGGTCCCGGGCCCAACCGGTGAGCAGATCGCCAATCATCTTGTTCGTAACGGCGTCAACGCGCAAGCCAGGCTGGTCCAGCCAAACGGCAGAACACCCGGCGAGGCCCTATTGGAGGAAACGGCTGCGTTGGGTGCAGACCTCCTGCTCAAGGGCGCTTACACGCACAGCAGGCTGCGGCAACTGATTTTCGGTGGCACGACTCAACACATCTTGTCGGCTGCAGATCTGCCGGTTTTCATGGCGCATTAACCCTCTCCCCACCCTCCCCCATTGAGGGGGAGGGTGTAGGCGTCGGGAGGCACCGAGGCGCAGGCGAAACAGGGCAAAGTTTGGAGCCGCGCGTTAATACTGGCGAGCTAACCATGCGCCGTGCATGAACTGGAACAATATGACTCTACCGATCTTTCATATGATCAGTGCTGCGCCGCAGCCGGTCGCCCCTTACAGCCACGTGGTTGAGGTCGACGGTTGGCTGTTCGTGACTGGCCAGCTCGCGACCGACGTCGAGTGCGATCCGGCGAAGATACCCGAAGGCGCGGAGGCGCAGACCCACAAGGTGATGCAGAACCTGCATACGGTGCTGCAAGGCGTTGGCGCGGGATTCGAAAATGTCGTCTCGATGCGCGTTTTTCTCACGCACTTCACCGAAGACTATGACACGATGAATCGGGTCTACGCCGGTTACTTCCCCGAAGAGAGACGACCGGCACGTACTTGCATCGGTGTTACTGCACTCGCTGGCGGCGGTCGCGTCGAGATCGACCTGATAGCACGCAGGTCCTAGCGAATTTTCAGGAGACAAGGTTTTGAGGCTCAGCGACCGGCAGCTCCAACGGTTCGAGGAGGACGGCTTTCTAGTCCTGCCTGGGCTCTTCTCACCGGAGGAAGTGAATCTACTGCGTGCCCAGTTACCGGCGCTGTTCGCCGAGCGATGCCCGGAGAACTTCCGCGAGAAAGACAGCGATCTCGTGCGTACCGCCATGGCGTTGCATCTGCGCAACGAGGTGTTTGCCCGTCTGGTACGCCATCCGCGATTGCTCGAACCGGCCTTGCAGATTCTTCGCGAGGACGTCTACGTCCAACAGGTCAAGGTGAACGCTAAGGAGGCCTTCTCAGGCGAGGTATGGCAGTGGCACTACGACTTCGCCACCCATCATGGTGAAGATGGCGTGCCCAAACCGTTGGCCCTGAACCTGCACGTGGTCCTTGACGAGGTCAATGAGTTTAACGGTCCCTTGGTGTTCATCCGCGGCTCTCACAAGCATGGACCCGTACCCACAAGTCTCGACCTGGTAACCACCAGTTATCCGCTGTGGACGGTGGACAATGACACCGTCACGACTCTGGTAGACGACGGAGGACTGGTGTCGGCTAAGGGGCCGCCAGGCACGGTGCTCATCTTTGGAGACTGCCTGGTGCATGGTTCATCGATTAACATGTCACCGTGGCCACGTTGGATTTTTTCGCTTATCGTCAACCCGACCTCCAATGCACTTACCCGTCACAAGCGACCGGACTACCAACACCATCGTGACCTCACGCCGGTAGCGCCGCTCGCCGACGACTGTTTGCTCGCGGGAGCGGTGGCATGAAAGGGCCGCATCCCGGTTACTTCTCGGCCTCTCTTGGCAATGCTGACCCGCAAGTGGCGCAGGCCGTTGCCGGCGAGCTGCACCGCCAGCAAGATCAGATCGAGCTGATTGCATCGGAGAACCTGGTCAGTCGCGCCGTGCTCGAAGCGCAAGGCTCGATTCTTACTAACAAGACGGTCGAAGGCTACATCGGGCGACGCTATCATGGAGGCGCCGAGTTCGCCGATGCGCTCGAGGGCCTCGCAATCGAGCGGGCCAAGGAGCTTTTTGGCTGCACTTATGCAAACGTGCAACCGCATTCGGGCAGCCAGGCTAACCAGGTGGTCTTTCTCGCTTTTCTGCGACCGGGCGACAAGATTCTCAGCATGGCGCTCGCGGCCGGAGGGCACCTGAGCCACGGCGCCGCGCCCAACCTCTCCGGTAAGTGGTTCGACGTCGCGCAATATGGCGTATCCGAAAGCTCGGGACTGATCGACTATGACACTGTGGAGGCATTGGCCGTCGCGCATCGGCCCAGCCTTATCATCGCCGGCGGGTCAGCCTATCCCCGGTTTATCGACTTTGCACGCTTTCGGCAGATCGCCGACCGCACGGGTGCGCTCTTATTGGTCGACATGGCGCATTTCGCGGGGCTTGTCGCCGCCGGCGTGCATCCGAACCCCGTGCCCCATGCGCATGTTGTCACAACCACGACCTACAAAAGCCTGCGAGGCGCACGCGGCGGGATAATTCTCGCCAACGACCAGAAGCTCGGAAAAAAGGTCGATTCCGCACTGTTCCCCGGTCTTCAGGGGAGCCCGATGTTACACGCGATAGCGGCCAAAGCCGTTTGCCTGCATGAGGCATTGCGACCGGAGTTCCGCGAGTACGCTCGTCACGTCGTGGACAATGCACGTGTGCTTGCAGCCACGTTGACTGAACGCAGCTACAAGCTGGTCGCGGGCGGAACCGACACGGCACTGATGCTCGTTGACTTGCGCTCCAGCGGCCTGACGGGCAAAGCGGCGTCGGCAAGCCTGGAGGCAGCAGGCCTGCCGTGCAACAAAAATACAATCCCCGGCGACCCACAGCCGCCCACCGTCACCTCGGGCCTGCGCCTTTCGGCGGCGGCCGGCACCACAAGGGGGTTCGGGGCTAGCGAGTTCCGTCAGGTCGGCGCCTGGATCGCCGATGTGCTTGACGGGCTCGCCGCGAACCCGGAAGCCAACGAGAGGCTCGAGCGGACTATCCGCGCACGGGTGAACGAGCTATGTCGTCGCTTTCCGATCTACCCGTAAGTGGTGGACTGGTTACGGCTCACGAATCACGGATCACGGATCACGGACCCATGAGCTTTCTTGACCGAATCCGCGAGTGTAATCACCACGACCTCGCTAAATTTTGGCCCCTCTATGTAGCGGGACACAGGGTCGGCTGGGTTCAGCACGCCATGGCCACGCGGCTCGCACAATATCCCGGCGTATTTGAAGTCGAGGAAAAAGCCGTAGCCCTGAGCCCGCGCTTTGATTCCTTCGAAGCACGCTCGGCCGCTGTAAGGCCCGTACTCGAGGAGCTGCGTGATAGTGGTGTCATCCCGGCGTGGCGGAACGAGCCGTATCCGGTCGCAACCTCGTTCGGGATGCCACCGCTTTTGCAGATGGAGCGCGCGGCGTTCCCGTCGTTGGGTATCCGCGCGTACGGCGTGCATATGAACGGATTCATCCGGGACGGTAACGACACAAAGATGTGGATCGCGCGGCGAGCCCGCGATAAACCGACTTTTCCGGGCATGCTCGACAATATGGTGGCCGGCGGGCTCCCTATAGGCATATCGTTGCGCGACAACCTTATTAAGGAGTGTGGCGAGGAGGCGGGCATCCCTGCCGAGATCGCGGCAAGGGCCACGTTTACCAGTGCCATCTCCTACTGCAAGGAGGTACGGGAGGGCCTCAAGCCCGATGTGCAGTTCGTGTGCGATCTCGAGCTGCCACCGGACTTCGAGCCCCGGGCGGTGGACGGCGAGGTCGAGGCGTTCCACCTCTGGCCCATCGACCGCGTAATGGACATCGTGGCCAACACCACCGAGTTCAAATTCAACTGCAATCTGGTCATTATCGATTTCCTGGTCCGTCGTGGTTACCTTACTCCCGAAGAACCGGACTACGTGGAAATCGTCTCGGGCCTGCGCCAGTAATGCGGCCGGACATTCAAAGTTCACCTGTCGGCGCATGCACTAACAGGCATTGAGCCGACGTTCAGGATTTGCAGCCAGGCTTATCTATCGAAAAAAGGATATTAGCGTGAAACTCCAAGATTTCGAGGCATTGACCTTTGATTGCTATGGGACGTTAATTGACTGGGAGCGCCGAATCGTCGACGAGCTCCGGCCCTGGACGGACCAACATGGCCTTGCGCTCAGCGACGAAGAGTTGCTGGAAACATTCGCCGCGCTCGAACCGAAACACCAGGCCGCGATGCCGGAAAAGCTTTACCCCGACATTCTGGCCTCCATCTATCGGGAACTCGCGTTACATTGGGGAATTCCCGCGAATGAGCAAAGCGCGATCGCGTTCGGCAAGTCCATTGAGCGCTGGCCGGCGTTCAACGACAGTGCCGCATCCCTGCAATATCTGAAAAAACATTACAAGCTCGTCATTATCTCGAATGTCGATCGCGACTCGTTCGCGCGGAGCAATGAAAGGCTCGAGGTCAAGTTCGACAGGATCATCACGGCGCAGGATGTAGGAGCCTACAAACCGGATCCAAGAAATTTCGAGTATATGATAAATCAGCTCGCGCAAATGGGTGTGTCCAAGGGAAAGATCCTGCACACAGCGCAAAGCCTGTATCACGACATAGTGCCGGCCATGGCCGCTGGACTCACCACGATGTGGATCAATCGGCGCAAACACAAGACAGGTTCCGGGGCCACAGCGGTCGTGACGGAGAATGTCCAGCCGGATTTCGAGGTCGCGAGCCTGGCCGAGTTTGTAAGTAACCATAAAAACAAGTTGCAAGTATCAAGCTCGAAGTAGCAAGTTCTGGTTTTGGATCTTTCCACTCGAAACTTTCCGCTTGCTCCTTGTTACTTGAAACTTGCTACTTGCTACTGAATATGTATCAAACAAAACAATAACCCCTAAAAAAATTTCCTTGGAACAGTCTCAAACCGCACTCCCCACTTCGGCTCGTCAATGGCACCGCCGCGTGTGGAAGCTGGCCGGGCCAATCATTCTGTCCAACATGTCGGTGCCGCTGGTCGGTGCCGTCGATACCGCAGTGGTGGGCCACCTCCCAGATCCCATATTTATCGGGGCCGTGGCGCTGGGCGCAATCATTTTTAATTTCCTTTTCTGGGGCTTCGGCTTCCTGCGCATGGGCACCACCGGCTTCGTCGCTCAGGCCTATGGTGCGGACGACCCGACCGAGGTGCGCTCCACGCTGGCGCGGGCCTTGCTGCTTGCCGCCGGCTTCGGCCTGGCCGTGATCGCGTTGCGTGGTCCCATCGGCGTGCTCGCATTCTGGGCGTTCGAGGGTAGCGCGCCGCTCGAGTCCTTGGCTGACAGCTATTACGTTATTCGGGTCTGGAGCGCCCCGGCGGCGTTGGCAAACTACGCCGTGCTGGGATGCCTGATCGGAATTCAGAACACGCGTGCAGCATTGGCGCTACAACTTGTGCTCAATGCCACCAATGTGCTGCTGGATCTGGTATTTGTGCTCGCGCTGGGTTGGGGTGTGGAAGGCGTCGCCATTGCCTCGTTGTTGAGTGAATACCTCGCACTCGCATTTGGGCTCGTGATAGTAGGCCGGTATCTCCAGCGCAGCGGAGGGGAGTGGAACCGGTCCCATATCTTGTACATGCCGCGGCTAAAAGCACTGCTGCACGTCAACTTCAACATCTTTGTGCGCACGCTTTGTCTGATCTTTGCGTTTTTTTACTTCACCGCTCAGGGAACCAAGCTCGGTGAAATTACGCTCGCGGCCAACGCCGTTCTGATGCACTTGCAATACTTCCTGGCCTACGGCCTCGATGGCTTTGCCCATGCCGTCGAGGCACTCGCCGGTGGCGCCTACGGCGCACGCAATCGAAGTGCCTTCCGCGCGGCAGTCAGGGTTACGACCCTGTGGGCGCTGGTGGTGGCCGCGGTCTACGCCCTGCTCTACGCGACGCTGGGCACCACTATTATTGGCATAATTACGGGCATCGAGTCCGTACGGCTCGAAGCGGTCCGCTATCTCCCCTGGGTACTGCTGTCCCCGATTGTATCGGTGTGGAGTTACCAGCTCGACGGCATCTTCATAGGTACGACGCGGCCGGTGGAGATGCGCAACGGCATGCTGTTGTCGCTGCTCGTTTTTCTCATTGCGACCTGGCAACTTATACCACTATGGGGAAACCATGGGCTGTGGCTGTCGCTGATGATCTTCATGGTGATGCGTGCCCTGACGTTGGGACTGTGGTTTGCGCGCATAGAGCGATCAATGGCAACAACGTGAGGTGTGAGGCGCGAGCGGTGAGGCGCAAGACCTAAGCAGGAGACATCGATGCGCTCCGTGCGCGCGCCCCAGAGTCACGCATCCCCCGCGCACACGCCCTGATCGCACAGGGCGGTGCGCCTTGGTGTGTGGTGCTGGACTTGCGCTGAGCTCGCGCCTCGAGCCGAATCGTGCGACGGCTACGGCTTACAGCAGGCAACCGATTCGGGCTGTGCGAGGCTGTGGCTCCCGCCCAACCTTGAGCGCGGTTGCGCGAGTGGATCCTCCCAGAATGGTCGGCGTGCTTCGCGCACCGCATCCGCACGACTAAGACCGATGTCTTTGAGCAAGCGGTCGTCGAGCTCCATGAGCGCGTAGCGCTCATGGGCGAGTTCTTGCCAACGCAGCAGCGTCACCACCACCGCTGCACTGCGTGCCATAAAGGATTGCATAAAATCGCCGGCGGCACGCGCCGCGGGAGTATGGTCGTGGCGGTTGTTCGGGCTGAAGCTGTGCATGGTTTTTCCCTCCTGGTGACTCACGGAAGGAACTATAGGACATTGCTATTGATTTATGAAACGAATTGTTCTTATACTAAGGATCAATTTCCTTGATGCCTTGGGATGGCCGCGTATGCCTCTCAACCTCGATACGGATCTACTGCGCACGTTCGTCGCCATCGCGGATTCGGGCAGCTTTACCCGCGCCGGCGAGCTCGTACACCGCACGCAATCGGCAGTCAGCATGCAGGTCAAACGCCTGGAAGAAGCGCTTGGGAAACCGGTCTTTCAGCGACAGGGTCGAACGGTCGCGCTTACAGCGGAGGGCGAGGCGCTGCTGGGCTATGCGCGGCGGATTCTGAAGCTCCACGAGGAGGCGGTCGCCACCCTGACCCGCCCGGACCTCGTGGGCACGGTGCGCATTGGAATTCCCGATGACTACGTCATGCGATTCCTGCCGGGCATTCTGACCCGGTTCGCCCAGGCCTATCCACGGGTTCAGGTCGACGTGCAGTGCGAGCCCAGCCACAAGCTGACGAGCCATCTCCAGAGCCGGCATCTCGACCTGGGTCTCATCACCTGTGGGCCCGGTGAGGAAACCGGCGAGGTGTTGCGTCGCGAGCCGGTCGTTTGGGCAACCTCGGAACGTCATTTTGCCCATGAGGAAGATCCATTGCCGTTAGCCCTGTTTCAGAAGGGCTGCTTCGTGCGGGACTCGGTGATGAAATTGCTGGGCGAGGCCGGGCGAAGCTATCGGGTCGCGTATTCAAGCCCCAGTCTTACGGGAATTCATGCGGCGGTGTCGGCTGGGCTTGCGGTCACGGCAATCGCCCGTAGCATTGTTCCTACTGGCGTTCGCGCACTGAGCGCCGAAGAAGGCTTTCCGCAGCTTCCCATAGCAAGCATTACGCTTCAGTGCGCGCCGAGGGCGCGCTCAACGGTAGTCGACTGCCTCGCCACGCACATTGCGGAGGGCTTTCGCGCCGATACGGCCGAAGCGGCTTAGGGTTTTGGAAATATTAGGCTCTCGCGCTGGCGGCGCGTGCGTTGGGGCGGTTACTGACACAGCCGCAAGCTGAACGCTCCGCCGTCTGGCTAGTCTTGCATTTGCGTCGGCTCCCAGCTCAGCACCTCCGGGTGCTCGTCAGCAAATTGTTGCAGCTGTTTGGCCAGTTCCACTAGCACGCTCCCGTGCAGTGAGATAAACAGTCGTTGCTGCGCCGGATCGATAACCTCAAGACCAACAGCCTGGTTGTCGGCGTACATCACGACACCGATTTTATTGCACGCAAGTACGTAATTCGGTTGTTCGCTCATTCGATCTCCAGTATCTATAGCAATTATCGTTAGCTTGCATTTTCCCTGATTAGGGCCGCGCCGCCAAGCCATAATTGTCGAGGCCTGCTGGCAATGAGAGGCGCTATCATCACAGCCAGGGCCGACCCCGGGCTCCACGCTCACAACCCACTTCAACCGGCGTACCGGGCAGCCCGAGGCATAATCGCCACGTCCGAGGCACTACTGCGCCTGCCTGCAGCCAACTCCGGTGCTCCTTCGTTCCAAAACGCGGTCAGCCAAACAAAATCAACCAGGGAGGATTCTCATGAGTCGAAGCCGCTTCAGAAAAACCAACGCCGTTTTTTTAAGCTCCTCTCGAGCTTATCCTTGAGTACGGCGACGTCGTCGCGCACGCCTTCCATGATTTCGTCATACCGATGGAATTCCGTCGCGCGGATATTCGTCAGCGCTGGTTTTATATAAATATCGGGCGGCGCGAAGTTGAGCTTGGTCTTCACGATCGAAGACTGCATGATAGTGTAGGTTGTAAGCAGGTTCTCAATGACGCTGGGGACTGCGCCCTTCGCCGGCGGGGTTTTCTCGCCGGACACATCGATGGCAACCGTTATGTCGCAGTCATTTTGAATAATGTCATACGGCAACGGATTGACACCACCTCCATCCACCAGCACTGTGCCATTCAACATCACCGGTTCGAATACGCCTGCCATAGCAATGCTCGCGCGGATCGCGGGAATCAGTGCGCCGGAATCAAAGATAACTTCCCGGCGGTCCCAGAAATCCGTAGCCACCACTTTCAGCGGTATCTGCAGATCCTCGAATCGGCTTGCCGGGATATGTCGATAAAAAAGCTCCTCCGCCGCCTTGCCGCGCTTTAATCCGGATCGCCTGAAAAGGCTGATGTCCATCATGCGGTTGATGTCGTCAAGATTCTCTTTGAGCAGCGCTTCCATCTCCGCCCCGGACATTCCCGAAGCATAAAAACCCCCCATGATGGCCCCGATACTGGTGCCAGCGATGATCGCGGGTCTCAGGCCCATCTCATCCAGCGCCGTGATAAAGGCGAGGTGACACAGGCCTTTAGCGCCGCCGCCGCCAAGCGCGAGCCCAAACCTTTTCAATCGCGTTTTTCGGATTCCGCGCAGCATGGTCCTATTGTGCCACGGAACCGGCGAAGCCGCCCGACGGGCGATGGGCAATGATCAGCCCTCGGTGAGTTAGCCCGGAAATTGCATGAACTTACACCAGAACGCGCAAGAATCGCAGAGAGAACAAACAACTCAACACTCGCGGGTGATATCCGAGCAGGCGTACAAACTGTGACAGGATATCCGCTTTGACGGCAGAAACAAAACTGTTTGAGATCAGGCTTCTGCGTTCTCTCGATCGCTGTTCCCGACGCGATCCTACCTCGGCAACTCGGTAGCTGCTTCAGGCAGTCGTCCTCGACCGCTGTCCCGACGCGGTCCTACCTCCTCCGTCCCTGGAGTCGTTCATCCATGAAGCCGTATGTCCATGCAGTCGAGTGTTCTCTGCGTTTCTTTCAAAGCAATTGCTGTAGTGCGAATAGCAAATACTTTGCGGGCGCTCGGCGGGCGGCGACGGGGCTCCGCCGATCGTTGACACCCGCAAGCTTCAAAAGGGAAGCACTTATTTCTCCGAGTAATCCCTAAATTGACAATTTTATGTGGGTCTTGCCATTTCGCGAATACCCGCGCTCAGCGTTTCGGAATGATCACGGCGGGTTGTTTGGCTTTCGCGCGTATCCAGTTGATCGCCTTAAGTACCTGGGGCTGGCGCACGAACCGCAGCTCCAACCTGCGCTTGCCGGGGAAGTCGAGCAGACTGATGCCGATCAGGATGGTCAGCGCCCCCTGACCCGGCAGCACCAGCATGGCGAGACCCATGATTACCAGTACCAGGCCTATAATACTTTTCATTCCCTTGACGGCGAAGCGCACTACTGGATGCCGGCCGCGGAAGCTCTCCCGAGGCGGTTTCCGCGTGACGAAATAGTGCGGGTCCATTCTGGCGATGGCCACCAGCATCAAGGCCGTGTAGACGAGCGCCAACAGGATGGAGGCGAAAACGATCCTTTGCGTGGCCGCCGGGTGAGATCTGAACCAATCGAAGATCGTGCCTATGAGTTCCATCGCGCATGCCACGCCGCATCAGCATATTGCTAAGCGGGATAGCGGGCGCAATGTGACTACTGTCCCGCAGCGGCGTCGGGGTTGGCGTGCACGCACATGACGTCACAAGAGGCTTCGTGCTGTACTGCGCTGGTTGTGGAGCCGAGCAGCCGGCCGATGCCACGCGTGCCGTGACTGCCGATGACGATCAGATCCACGGCATTTTCCTTCGCCACTCGCACGATCTCGTGCTTAGGAGATCCAATTTCGACCCATTTATTCGAGGCGGCCAGACCGAGCCGTTGCGTCCATTCGGCGAGCTTTTTCTCGGCCCGTTCCGAAAGCTTTGAGGCCGAGGCAAGATCCGCCGGCAGTTCCACGGCCACGTAACCCGGCGGCACATAATCCACCACATGGATCACGCTCAAACGTGCCTTATAAAACTTCGCCAGCTCCACTGCCCGGCCCGCAGCAACCTCGCTTGGCTGCGAGAAATCGGTAGGCACCAGGATATGTTGATAGTTCGACATCATGTCTCCTATTTAGGTATCGATTTGAAGTCGTGACCGTTATTTCGGCGGAAAACGTTTGAACATCTTCTTGATGGCCTTGGCGATCAAGGATTCCCGGTTGTCAGGTTTCTTGTTCAAGGTCTTTATCGCGAGACCGCGCCAGACGAGCTCTTTGGATTTCGCATCCACCAGATCGACCAACAGCGTGCCCACCTCGAACTTGATGGTATCATGCTGCATGCCCCATTTTTTCGTGGCAGAGCTGTAACCGAACCAGCCCTCCCCTTTCTCCCGCCCTCTCTTCATGGACGCATGGACCACGACGTACAGATCCGGCGCACCGGTTGAATGGCTCAGCCCGCCGGACTGCAATGCGTCATTGATTGCCTGCTCTATGTACGATTGTACTTGCAAGCTCGAAGCAAGGGTCCCCTTCTTCCAGGCGTATGTCCCATAGTTACCGAAGTCGATGGTGTCATCGTAGTCGACTGTGACCTTGGCCAAAGCGACAGTTACGATCGAAAACATTACCAGACCGAGCAATAGTTTTATTGCCCTCACCTTGATCTTCCCTCCGTATACCAACCTGCTGCAGTCACGGTCTTGAGCACTTCAGGGCCACTGCAAACCGTCGTCGTCCGCGTCATTCTGTTTTGGATTTTACCGACGTACTGCCGGAAACCGGCAATACCTTTTTCCAGTACTTCGTGCGCTCGCGCATCTCGGCCTTGGTGGCCTGCGGGATGAGGTCATCGAGCGGGGTATCCGCGCGCACCTGCCACCCGCCGCCGAGCGCCTTGTAGGTGGCGATGAGATGGGTGGCGATGGAGCCGGTGGCGGCGGCCAGTGCATCGTTCTGTGTTAACAGGTCATTCATGGTGGTAAGCACGCGGTTGAAATCGGTCGCCCCCTCGCGGTACTGGATGGAGGCAAGATCCACCGAGCGCCGGGCGGCGCTCACCGCCTGGCCGAGAAAGCGCACCTGGTCGTGGGTACGCAGGTAGGCCACGATGGCGTTTTCCACCTCGCCCTGGGCCTGCAGGATGAGGTTCTGGTAGTCGATGAGCAGACGTTGGAAGGCGGCATCTTGGAGGCGCACATTGTTCTTGAGCCGCCCGTAGTTGAACACATCCCATTTAAAGCCGAAGAAGGCATTGCCACTTAGGCTATCGGAATCAAAGAGGTCTCCGATATCCTTACCGCCAATATTGCTCGTGCCTAGCCCGATCACCCCGCCCAGAGAGAAGGCGGGGTACAGATCGGACACGGCGAAGCCGATCTGTGCGCTTTGGGCGGCAAGCGTGCGCTCGGCGCGGCGGATATCGGGGCGGCGTCTTATGAGGTCCTGCGGCATGCCGAGCGCCACCTGCGGCGGCGGGGTGGGGATTGCGCGCGCGGGGCCGAGGCGATCACCGAGCTGTCCCGGGGTCAGACCGAGCAGCACCGCCAGGGCGTTCTTGAGTTGCTTGAGACTGACCTCAAGCACCGGGATGGTGGACTGCGTGTTGTTGAGCAAGGATTTCGCCTGCTGCACGTCGAGCTCGCTCACCGCCCCGCCCCGGAAGCGCGCATCGGCGATCTTGAGGCTTTGTTGCTGGGTCTTGACGTTCTCGCGCGCGATGCGCAGGCGCTCCTCAAAGGTGCGAATGAGCGCATAGCTGCGCGCCACCTCGGCCACCAGCGCGACCATGACGGTGTCGTAGTTCGCCACACTGGCATCGAGGCTCGCCGCAGCCGACTCGATTAAGCGCTTGAAGCGCCCCCAGAAGTCGATCTCCCAGGAAAGCGTAAAATCGAGGTTGTAGACCGAGAAGCCGTCCTCGAGCAGCGGGATGTTGTCGGTGG
>JBHHZP010000060.1:0-19565 GCA_046758085.1 Acidiferrobacterales bacterium | reverse complement strand
TGGTTTGGCGTAGCATGCGTTCAGTTGCGGGTAGCTAGTACCTAGGAAAACTAACACCGTACATGAGCAGCTTGGTTTTTGCCTCGTAACCAGTTACTCGCTACTAGCTACTGCGTTTTTGCGCGTTCTTCGAGTATAGCAATTGCAGGAAGTTTCTTGCCCTCAAGAAACTCGAGGAAGGCTCCACCACCGGTGGATATATAGGAGATCTTGTCGGAAATCCCGTACTTTGCAATAGCAGCCAGCGTATCACCACCGCCGGCGATGGAAAACGCCGGGCTCCCGGCGATCACGAGCGCAAGCCGTCGAGTCCCCTCACCGAACTGGTCGAACTCGAACACACCCACGGGGCCGTTCCAGACGATGGTCCCGGCCCCTCTCAAGATCTCTTCCAACTGCGTGGCAGTCGCGGGACCAATGTCAAATATCATGTCATCGTCCGCTACCGCGGTGACATCCTTTGTTTCGGCAGCGGCACACGGGGAAAACTTCTTGCCGCAGACCACATCGACCGGCACGGGAATCTCGGCACCCCGACCCTTGGCCTGCTCGCCCAGACGACTGGCCGCCGCCACGAGGTCAGGCTCGTAGAGCGACTTGCCAACATTGTACCCGGTCGCCGCGATGAACGTGTTTGCAATCCCGCCGCCCACGATCAGGCGATCGACCCTGCCCGAGAGCTGCTCGAGCACTTCCAGCTTGCCCGAGACCTTGGCGCCCCCGACGATCGCGACCATGGGCCGCGCCGGGGTGTCCAGGGCACGTCCCAGCGCGTCTAGCTCGGCCACCAGCAACGGCCCCGCACAAGCGATCGGTGCATACCTGGCAACGCCGTGCGTCGAGACCTGCGCCCGGTGCGCGGTGCCGAAGGCATCCATAACAAAGATGTCGCACAGCGCCGCTATCTTCCTGGCGAGCCCGGCGTCGTCCTTTTTCTCGCCTTGGTTGAAGCGCACGTTCTCGAACATCACGACATCGCCCTCGGCCAACTCGACCGCCGCGTCGAGCCAGTCCCGGATGAGCGTGACCTTTTTGCCGATCAGGCCGGAGAGATGCGTGGCGACGGGCCATAGCGAGTACTTCTCATCGAAGGCCCCCTCCTCGGGGCGCCCCAGATGCGACATGAGCATCACCTTCGCACCCGCTTTCATCGCATGCCCGATGGTCGGCAGCGCCGCACGGATTCGCGTGTCGTCCGCCACGGCGCCCTCTTTCACCGGCACGTTCAGGTCTTCACGGATCAACACGCGCTTACCGGCAAGGTCAAGATCAGTCATTTTTATTACAGGCATATGGAACTCCCGAACAACAACTCAACGCGAAGGCGCGAAGGCGCAAAGAACCGCTACTGACGATCTCAAAAAATCAAAGTATCCGTCTATCATGCCGCCATCGATGCCGGTGGCATGGTTTTTACGGTCAGTGAGCTTTGCGTCTCCGCGCCTTTGCGTTGGGTTTTTCTATTTGGCGTTCATGAAGGCCACTGCGGTGTCGAGCATACGGTTGGAGAAGCCCCACTCATTGTCGTACCAGGCCAGCACTTTCACCAGCTTGCCGTCTACGACCTTGGTCAGGCCAGCGTCATAGGTGGAGGATACCGCCGTATGGTTGAAATCCATGGACACCAGCGGTTCATCATTGTAGGCCAGTATACCCTTGAGTCCACCCTCGGAGGCCTTCCTCAAGATCCCGTCAATCTCTTCCTTGCTGGTCTCGCGCGCCGCCACGAAGGTGAGATCGACCACCGAGACATTTACCGTCGGTACACGCACGGCAAAGCCATCAAGCTTACCGCTGAGCTCCGGCAACACCAGACCCACTGCCGCTGCCGCCCCGGTCTTCGTCGGAATCTGGGACATTGTTGCGGACCGGGCCCGGCGCAGGTCCGGGTGATACACGTCGATGAGCACCTGATCATTAGTATAGGAATGAATCGTCGTCATCAGGCCGTGCACCACGCCGATGCTGTCATGCAGCGGCTTCACCAGTGGCGCGAGACAATTGGTGGTACACGATGCATTGGAGATGACCGTATCCGAGGCCTTCAGAATATCGTGATTAACGCCATAGACGATGGTCGCATCGACATCCTTGCCGCCGGGAGCTGAGATGATGACTTTCTTGGCGCCGGCCTCGAGGTGGGCGCTCGCTTTATCCTTGCTGGTGAAAAGCCCTGTGCACTCCATGACGACATCGATGCCGAGATCGTTCCACGGGAGCTTGAAAGGATCGCGTTCGGCAACCACCCGAATCCTGTCCCCGTTTACCACCATGTCGTTCCCGTCAATCTTTACGTCGCCCGCAAAGCGGCCGTGGACGCTGTCGAATCGCGTCAAATGAGCGTTGGTCGCCGCGTCACAAAGGTCATTAAGAGCGACGATCTGGATCTCGTTATTGCGCCCGGATTCATACACCGCACGCAGCACATTACGTCCGATACGACCGTAGCCGTTAATTGCAACCTTGATAGCCATTCCTACCCTCCAACTCGTTAATGTTGATTCCTACCGCAGAGAGTGCAGAGGACACAAAGTATTGTTGTTGCTCTTGTCTTTGCGTCCCGGTCAGACTCTGTGGTGAGAAAATACTATAGTACCGATTCCACTACCTGTGCGACATTAGCGGCGGTAAAACCCAGGTACTCGAATACCGTGTTCCCGGGCGCAGACTCACCGAAACGATCGATCCCGATCACCGCGCCGGTCGGCCCGACGTATTTGCGCCAATAGCCGGAAACTCCAGCCTCCACCGCAGCGCGAGCCGAGATCGAGGCGGGCAACACCGACTCGCGATATGTATCGTCCTGGACGTCAAAGACCTCGGCGCAAGGCATCGATACCACGCGCACGCGGATGCCTTTTCCTGCCAGCAGCTTTTGCGCGTCCATGGCCAATGCTACCTCGGAGCCGGTGGCGATGATAATGGCTTGCGCATCACCGCCTTCGGCATCGCGCAACACGTAACCACCACGCGCGATGTTGGCAATGGCCTGTTCATCGCGCGTCTGGTGCGGCAAGCCCTGGCGCGTAAATACCAGCACGCTGGGCCCGCCGCTACGCTCGATTGCCACCTTCCAAGCTACCGCCGACTCCACCACGTCGCTCGGACGCCAGACCATTATGTTAGGAATAAAGCGCAATGATCCAAGGTGCTCGACAGGCTGGTGCGTTGGTCCGTCTTCGCCCAGACCAACGGAGTCATGCGTGTAGACGAAAATACTCCGGACAGGTAGCAACGCAGACATGCGCACGGCATTTCGCGCATAGTCGGAGAACACGAGGAAGGTACCACCGTAGGGTATGAACCCGCCGTGCAATGCGAGGCCATTCATGATGGCCGACATGCCGAACTCACGAACGCCGAAGTATATGTAGTTCCCATCGGGTTCGTCCTTGGTGATAGGTCGCGACCCGCTCCAATTGGTGTTGTTGGAGCCCGTCAGATCCGCGGATCCGCCGATAAGCTCCGGTAGCAGTGGCGCGTAAGCATTGAGGGCCGCCTGCGAGGCCTTGCGCGTCGCCATGGTCTCGCCCTTGGCCACCGCCGCACGAATGAACTCGGCGGATTTCTGCTCCCAGTCCGCGGGGAGTGTTCTTTGTATCCTGCGCTCAAGCTCGCGTGCTAGATCGGGTTGTGCCTTTCTGTAGGTCTCGAGCTTGTGATCCCACTGCGCCTGGGCCTCGGCACCCTTGGACCTGGCGTCCCAGCCGGCGTAGATCTCCGTGGGGATGACAAATGGTTCGTAATTCCACCCCAAATGCTCTCGCGTGGCGGCGACCTCGTCTTCGCCCAGCGGTGCGCCGTGGGCGTCGTGGCTACCAGCGAGATTGGGCGCGCCGTAAGCAATCACGGTCTGACAGCACAGCAGGCTTGGCCGATCGGTCACCGATCGTGCCGCCTCGATTGCCCGGCCTATGGAATCGGGATCATGACCATCAACATGCGCAATCACATGCCAGCCGTATGCCTCGAAACGCTTGGGGGTCTCGTCGGTAAACCAGCCAGCGACATCGCCATCAATGGAGATACTGTTGTCATCGTAAAAGGCGATCAGCTTGCCAAGGCCCAGGGTGCCGGCCAGCGAGCACACCTCGTGAGAAATGCCCTCCATCAAGCAACCATCCCCGGTAAACACATAGGTGTAGTGGTCGATGATGTCGTGATCTGCGCTATTAAACCTGGCAGCCAGCGCCCTTTCGGCAAGCGCCATGCCCACGGCGTTTGCCAGGCCCTGGCCCAGCGGGCCCGTGGTGGTCTCGACGCCGGGGGTGACGCCGAACTCCGGGTGCCCGGGGGTCTTGGAGTGCAGCTGGCGAAAGTTCTTGATCTCCTTCATCGGCAGGTCGTAGCCGGCCAGATGCAACAAGCTGTAGAGCAGCATCGAGCCATGCCCGTTCGAGATGACAAAGCGGTCGCGGTTGAACCAGCCCGGGTTCGCCGGGTTATGCCGCAAGTAATCGTTCCACAGCACCTCGGCGATGTCCGCCATACCCATCGGCATCCCGGGATGCCCAGACTTGGCTTTTTGCACGGCATCCATACTGAGCGCGCGGATGGCGTTGGCGAGTTCGCGTCGACTCGGTAGCGTCTGGTCGGGATTTGCTGACATGGAAGCGCCCTCGTGTATAGAACTAGAACAGCTATCAGATTCAGTGTGATTTATGTTTTGAGCGTCGATCTGGGTCACAAGCACCAGAAACCGACATAAACCGGGGGTGAATTTATGCCACTTTCTTCCATTTGATGGAACATCCCATACTGGGTATCTGCTCTTTCGGCCCGCGCCCGGCGTCGGCCACCATCTTCATGGCCTCGAAAAGCTCGCGCTTCGCCCCCGGCACAGGGTCCTTACCGCTGGCATCGAGTCGCCCGCGGTACTGCAACTTCAGCTCGGCGTTATAGCCGAAAAAATCCGGTGTGCACACGGCGCCGTAGGCCCGGGCCACCTCCTGGGTCTCGTCAAAAACATAGGGGAACGGGAACTGCCACTGCTGCGCCACGTGCTTCATGTTTTCGAACGAGTCCTCCGGGTACTCGGCGGGATCGTTAGACATGATGGCCATGCTGTTGATGCCGTAGTCCTGCAGCTCACACGCATCGCGCACGATGCGACCAAGCACCGCCTGCACATAGGGGCAGTGATTACAAATAAACATGACCAGCAGCCCGTGCTCGCCCCTCACTTTCGACAGGCTCCAGGTCTGCCCGTCGACACCCCGCAGCTCAAAATCAGGTGCCGGCAAGCCGAACTCACAGACAGGGGTCTCAGTACATGCCATGATGAATGCTCCGCTGATGGTGACTCCACGACAGGGTGAGCGCTTGCAAGGTGCGCGCACCCGCGCTGTGCGGGTACGCGGGCTGACGGCCACGCGCCGCCAGGCCCGGCAAAGCCAATGGATTATCGCACGTTCCAGCCGGCACCGTCAGGGGGTCGCAGCTCCGCATCATCCAGGCGGCTGCCGCTGAGGGGTGTAGCATCGCCGACACTCGCGGACTCGCGAGCATTTGCGCCCGCTCTGGCCGACGGACTGTGCACACCCCGCGCGGCCGGCACCGCCGCGCGCCTGATATCCGATACGAGGCCTGCGCTTAGCAGGCGTCTTTCACTTGCTCCTGGCCGGTGGCTGCTAGTATGGTGTGCGCATGCCAGAGACAACGTTGGCCCAACGCGACTTGGAGGTGGTGTGGCATCCCTGCACCCAAATGCAGGACCATGAAACCCTGCCGCTCATAGCGATTCGGCGCGGCCAGGGTATTTGGCTCGAAGACTACGACGGTAACCGCTACATCGACGCCATCAGCTCCTGGTGGGTCAACCTCTTCGGGCATGCCAACCCGCGAATCAACGCGGCCATCGCATCGCAGGCGCAAGAGTTGGAGCACGTGATCCTCGCGGGGTTCACGCATGAACCGGTGATCGCCTTGTCCGAGCGTCTGGTCAGGATGACACCGGCGGGGCTTAGCCGTTGTTTCTATGCGGACAGCGGCTCGGCGGCTGTGGAAATCGCCTTGAAAATGAGCTTCCACTACTGGCAAAACCGCGGCTGCAAAAGCAAGGCACAGTTTCTGAGCCTTACGAACAGCTATCACGGTGAAACGCTGGGCGCCTTATCCGTGGGTGACGTTGCCTTATATAAGGAAACCTATGAACCACTGCTGCTGAAATGTAGAACGGTGACGTCGCCGGATTGTTACCAGCGCGAGCCCGGTGCAACATGGGAAGAGCACTCCGTACGCGTGTTCGCGCACATGGAGCAGATGCTCGAGCAATACCATGAATCGACCTGCGCCGTGATTGTGGAGCCATTAGTGCAATGCGCCGGCCACATGCGGATGTACCACCCGGTATATCTCAAGCTGCTGCGGCGAGCGTGCGACAAATACGATGTGCACTTGATTGCAGATGAGATCGCCGTGGGCTTTGGTCGTACCGGAAGCATGTTTGCCTGCGAGCAGGCCGGCATCAGTCCGGATTTTTTGTGTCTTGGTAAAGGGCTGACGGGCGGGTATCTGCCGCTGTCGGTGTGCCTAACCACCGATGATGTCTATGCGGCTTTTTACGCCGACTATGTGGCACTCAAGGCGTTTCTACACTCGCACAGTTTTAGCGGTAACCCACTGTCGTGTGCGGCGGCGCTGGCAACGCTGGACATCTTCGAGCAAGACCGCGTCATCGAACAAAACAAACGTCTGTCAGCGCATATGGCGCACACGTGCAACCGCTTCAAAGACCACCCGCACGTAGGCGAGGTACGCCAGACAGGTATGATCCTGGCATTGGAAATGGTGGCTGCCAGGACCCCACGCGCGTACTTTGCATGGCAGGAGCGACGCGGCCTGCAGGTCTATCGCTATGGCCTCGCCAACGGTGCGCTGCTCAGACCGCTTGGCGACGTGGTCTATTTCATGCCGCCCTACGTCATCACGCCTGAGGAAATAGACCTGCTTGCCGATATCGCATGGGAGGGGATCAATAGCGCTACTTCGTAGCGTCAGTAGCTAGTAGCGCGTAGCTGGTAGCGAGTGGAACCACGGCCTGCCCTCCACGCTACTCGCCACAAGCTACTCGTTACTCGTCATGGATAAAAAGCTTTTTTCAGCGCCTCGAAGTCGGGGATCAACAGCGTTTTTTCGCCCAGCCTAACCGTCGCCGCAACAAACGCGCTTTCCACCGCGCCTGCCGGGTTGGGCACGAGCCCCGTGGCTTCATCAACAACGCGTGGCATGGGCTCTTTGGTGCTGAGAATACCGAAAAATTCTCCCTTGGCTCGCCCCGGAAGTGGATAAAACACGATCACCTTCGTGCGCGCGCCAGGCGGTGGCTTCGCGCCCGCCAGCAATGTCTCGAATGACACCACCGGCACCACCTGCGCGCGCCAACCGAGCACACCGATGACCCAATCCGGGCTCAAAGGCAGCGGGCCGATCTCTGTAAAGTTGACGACCTCCGCCACCGTCGCGCTCGGCGTTAACAGTGGCAAGCGGGCTGTGGGTATCTCGAGCAGATGTACGCTTTGGCGTTGATCGCGTCTCATACAGGCTGCGGCTCCAGGCCCTGTAAATAAGCGGTCAGGGCCGCGGGATCAAAAACAAGAACGACCTGTGGCCCGCGCACCCATGCGCCGCGAAACAGGTGCCCGGCCGGGGTAGGGGGCGGCCCAAGCGGTGTGAACGGCACCACCTCGGTGTCCCCGGACGGGAGCAGCTGCACCTGGTTTGCCAGCAAGCCCACCGGGTTTGGCCTGGCATCCAGAAAGATCGCGCGCTCCCAGGCGTCTTCGCGCGATACGCGCAGGTCGCGACCCAGGCAGTACGCGGGCCAACGCGTGTCATCGTTAGCCCGCCACGCGCCCACGTTGCCGGCCGTTGCAGTATTGACGGTCAAGTTATCGCGTAACTCAATAGCCTCGCTTGCGCTGCTCGAAAGCAGATAATGTACGCCGCCGAGGTTGAAGCGTAAGTATTGGCTTGATTCTCTCAACTGTGGGTCCGGTACAATGCGGAATATCAGCGCTAACGGGCTTGCTTGGTGCTGCGCTGATTTCCGGCAACGCGCCCTTTAGTGAACTGTCTCTTCCGGAAGCAAGCTCTCTATGTTGTTGAACAGTTCGTCTTCCTGGTACGGCTTGCTCATATAGATGTTCACGCCGAGATCGAAGGCCCGCTCTTTGTGTATCTCTCCGGCGCGCGAGGTAATGATAATGATGGGCGTATGTTTGAATCTGGCGTCCGCACGTAGTCGTTTGGTCAACTCGTAGCCGTCCATGCGCGGCATTTCTATGTCAACGAGCATAACATCAACGCTATGGTCCTCCAGCTGCTCCAACGCGTCCACACCGTCCTTGGCGGTAAGCACCTCCAAACCGCGCTTTTGCAGGTGCCTGCCGGTAACCTTGCGTACCGTCAGGGAGTCATCTACCACCATGACGACCGGACGCCGTTTGACCTGTTCGTGCGGCGCCACCGACTCTACGCGTTCAATGTGTATTGTATCGCCAGTGAGCCACAACCCACCGAGGTCCAGTATCAGGATCACCGCACCATCACCCAGTATGGTCGCTCCTGCAAGCCCTTTCAGCTCGCTTAGTTGCGGTCCCAATGTTTTTACCACGATTTCCTTGGTGCCCACCAACCCGTCCACTCGAATCGCGACCTCGCGCGTGCCGACCCTCGCCAACAACACCGGGATTTTGCCGCCATTACGGTGCTCGGTTGATAACCCCAAACGCGCCGCCACGTCCATAAACGAATACACCTGGTCGTTGTAACTCAGGAGTGGATTTTTGCCCATCGACACGTCCATCTGCTCAGTCGGCACCTCGATGATATTCAGCACCGCCGACAATGAGACGGCGAATGTCTGATCTCCAACACGGATCAACAACGCTTGCATAATGGACAGTGTGACGGGAAGATGAATGATAAAAGTGGTGCCCTCCCCCTGCGTCGAGCTCACCGCCATGCTGCCGCCTAGCTGCTTTACCTCGTTTTCGACCACGTCCATGCCGACGCCGCGACCCGATAGATGGGTCACCTCGCGTGCCGTCGAGAAACCGGCAACCAATATGAACTGAATCAGCTCCTCGTCGCTCAGGGTCTTGTCTTCCGCCATCAGGCCATTCTCGATCGCCCGGCGGCGGATCGCATCAATATCGAAACCGGCACCATCGTCAGCAAAACGAATGGCAATCTCATTGCCCTCTTGACTTGTGTCGACGGTAATGGTGCCAACAGGTGATTTTCCTGCGTGTCGTCGCTCTTCCTCGCTCTCAATACCGTGATCGAGCGCGTTGCGGATCATGTGTTCGAACGGCCCCATCATTCTTTCGAGCACATTGCGATCAACATCCACATCGGCACCCGTGATGCGCAACTCGACACGTTTGCCTAGCTCCCGCGCGGTCTGGCGGGCAATGTGCCGCAGCCGGGCGGTCTGCGTCGAAAACGCTATCATGCGGGTGCGCATCAAGCCTTCTTGCAGGCTGGTATTGATGCGCGCTTGTTGCTGCAGAACGGTTTCGGCCTCGCCGGCAAATGTATGCAGACTGCCTTGAATGGTCGTCAGGTCATGCAGGCTTTCGGTCAAACCGCGTGACAACTGTTGAAGTCGCGAGTAGCGATCCATCTGCAGTGGGTCGAACCCAGAAACTGAGTCCGAATCCACGGCCTGTTCCGTACGGTACAGAATCTGTGAGTCCGACTGGATTTCCAGTTCCCGCAACTGATCGCGAAACCGGGTGATATTCCGGTTCAGTTCCGCCAGGTTGTCGCGAAAACCGTAGACCTGCTGTTCCATGCGCGCACGGGATATGCTGACCTCACCCGCGTAGTTGACCAGATCAGTCAAAACACTTGTGCGTACCCTCACCTGGCCGCGGCGATCCCTCCTTTGCGGCAGCGGCGTAACCTCTGCAGCCGCATGGGTCCTGCGGTCTGCGGGCGCCTCAGTGTCGGGCCCTGCATCACCGGTTTCTTCAGTGGCATCGGAGGCGGCAGCAAGTGGCGCCGGCTGCGTACTGGCATCAGCCGGCATGGCCGCGCTCGGTTCGGACGGCTGCGGTGCGGTGTCGAGCACTGCTGCGATCGGCTCACCGGCGACCGCGCGCGCAATCTTTGTATTGAGCACATCGACGCTCGATAGCGGTCGTGCTTGGCGTATCTGATCGAGCAGCGTCACCAGCGTGTCGTGCACCTCGTCCAGCAAGTCAAACAGCTCCGCGCTAAACGCTATCCGCTCCTCCTCCACGCGCTTGACCAGATCCTCGGTGTTGTGAGCGAGGCTCCCCACGCCCATGGCACTTGCCATGCGCGCACCGCCTTTGAGCGTATGCAACGCGCGCTTGATGTCCTCGACCGCCTGTGCGTCGGCCTGATTGGCACGCCATTGCCGCAAGGCGTCCTCAATAGTGCCAACCAGATCAGTGGCCTCATCCAGAAATACATCCACCACCTCGGGATCGATGTCTTCCTCGATCATGGCGCTCGGCGGCGTCGCCGCGGGAGCGCTCGGACCAGCCTCGAGCGCGGGTGTTGTTGCGGACGCTGCCGCGGCCGGCTTAGCGGGCTGTGCCCGTGGCGAATCCACCGCGGCTGCCTCCCCAGGTCCGGTCACTGCGTTGGGCGAAGGCCCCTCGGCGGAAATCGCGGGTGGCCGCGCTTGTTCTTCCTTGTCTTCCTCTTCAACGGGCATTGTGCCCATTTCGGTTGTCGGCACTTGTTCGATTTGTGCGCGTATGCGGGCCAGCAGGTCCTTGAATCCATCGCGTATCTTGTCAGTCGACCCGCTGCCGGTGTTAAGCAGCTCGATCAAGCCGCGGACGCACTCCATCAGCTCAGACAAGAGTGCCAGCTGCGGCTCCGCTAACGGGATTCCGGCTTCTTCCATGGCCTCCAGCAGTTGCTCCATTTCACCGCACGGCTCCGACATCGCCGGCAGTCCCACGGATCGTGCGCTGCCTCCGAGAGTATGCGTGGCGCGCAGTAACGCACGCGACACCAGGCACGCGCTGCCGGACTGACGGCAGCCTGCGACTTCCTGCGCAATCGCGTCCAGATGTCCCTGGCTCTCGCTCGTGAAGATTTGCAGCAGTGTCGGCTCCAACGTCGGAAAGGGTTCGGCCGCCTCGGCCGCAGCTGGCTCTTCCGCAGAGGGTTGCGTAGTCTGCGCTTCGTCGGCGGGTGGTGCTGGCGCCGCCACCACTTCACCACTGCTTAGCGCTTCGGCGCGTTGCCGGATTCCTTCGATATCCGCGTCGGGCGCCGCCGCCCCCTCGAGTTGCGCCACCATCGCTGGCAATACGTCCTTGGCCCGCGCTACCGTGTCAAAGATTGCCTCCGAGTGCTCGAGCTTGCGATCACGGACCTTGTTCAACAGATCCTCGATCGCCCACGCGAGCTCGCCGATATCAGTGGCTCCCACCATTCTGCCGCTGCCCTTGAGCGTGTGAAAACCGCGCCGGACTTCGCCCAACGCATTGCTGTTAGCGGGATCGGCACGCCACACGGGAAGCTCGCGATCGATCGTGTCGAGCACCTCGCGTGCCTCCTCGGTGAAAATCTCGAGCATTTCGGCGTCGAACCTTGCCTCGTGTTCAGCAGCGGGGGCTCCCGTGCTCTGCGGTGCCGCTGCGGGCGGCGCCACTGGCGGCTCCTCCGCCGTGGGTGTTTCCATCTGCGGCTCGATCGGCCCGGTTTCCTCGTTCACCGCAGGCGCTATCGCCTCCACCACCATTGCCGGTGGTGCGGCCGGCGGTGCCATTTCTTCGGCAACCGGCGCCACTTCCACCGCCGCCGTGTCCGGCTCGCTCGCCGCGGGGCCCGGTGCAGCGCTGGGCGCTGGCGTGGCCGCTACAACATTGGCGCTCAGGTGCAGTCGCACTAGGCCCGCCAGGGCCTCGGCAGAGCGCTCCAGGGTCTCCCGGATCTCCGCGGAAAGCTGCGTTGGGTCCTCGGTGACCATCGACAGTAATATTTTGGTTTCCGTGCTGATGCGCACAATCCTTTCTTGATTCTGTATCTCGGAAAGTACCGCGATTTGCTCCAGATCCTTATGCAGGCCTTCGATCAGATCGGTGTTCCCGCTATCGACCAGCCAGCGATGCACGTGTTCCTGGATACTGTCGGCCAATACCGCCGGATCGAGCTCTCCCAGCTCCGTGGCACTGATCGCCGTATCCATGTCGTTCATTGCCGCATCCATCAAGTCGTCGATGTTGTAGCGCCCAAGGCGTAGACCTTCCGCATGGGCAGACAGCGTGCCGACACACACGGCAAGGGCATCGAGCACCGCCGGACTTGGTACGACCTCGTTGGTTGCAAGCCCCTCCACACGCCTGCTGATCACCTGGGATAGCTCCAGCGCGCGCTGCTCACCTAGAATTTGCAGCGCTCCATGTATTTGATTCATCTGTTCCGCGATACCTTGCAAGGGGGCCGGGTCGCTGGTGTCAGCCGCATAGGCCTCCACTGCCTCTTCGACCTTGATCAGGCTGGCGCGAATCTCATCGGCCACAACACCCGCTAACTGGTCGAACTCGGATTCGCTTATCTCCGAGACTTCTATTCCCTCGGCATCCGGAATGGTGCTGTCATCGGCTGCGTGCAGTCCGTGCAAGGCCGTAGTCCAATGCTCGATCTGGTTTTTCCAGCTCGGCGCCCAGATATCCCGCGAGCAGTTTTCGATAAGCAACAGCGCGTGCGCCATTCGCATAGAAATTTCTTCGGTGGGCACCAGTTTCCCGTTTACGACCGCTCGCGCGATTGCAAGCAGCTCATCCAGCAGCGCCTTGAGGCTTGGGATGCCCAAAAGCTCCATCGTACCGGACATCTTATGTAGCAGCTCGGAGAGCGGCTCAAGCGAATCGGCCTCTTTCTGGTCGGGATCGAAGAATGCCGCGAGCTGCTCTTGTGCCTCCTGCACTTGCTCGCGCAGAGCCACCGAGACCGACTGCAAAGTCTCTGGCTCCGGAAGCTCTGCCACTCCCGTACCATGCTCGCCGGCCGGACGGCCGAGCAACATAGGAAGATCAAACAGCTGCTGCAGCTGCGCGACTTTCGGTCCGACAGAGTTGGCGCTGCCGAGCTCAAACAGGAACGCTTTTGTCAGCGCTTCCGAGGTATTCCGTAGCGCGCTTTTCTCAGTGCCGTCGATGATCTTTTTGGCTTGCTGATCGAGGCGGGCGACCAGTTTCTTACGATCGTTGGTTGCCTCCAGCCCCCCGCTACCCATTGCCTCGAGCAGACCGCCCGCCACCCAAAACAACTGCTCGACGACACTGACCGAGGCTCGATCCTGGAACTCGGTAACTGTGTCCGCGATTGTATCGAGCGCCTTCGCGTCATCGCTGTCACGCAACCACTTGAGCAAAGCGGCTTGAAATACGGGTCGCAGCCTCTGCACCAGGGCCGCATAGTCTATTTCGTCCAGTTTGTCTTTTTCCTGTTCCTTTGGCGGCGGCCGTACGGATAGGTCCGGTGCGAACAGCTCGAGCTCGGAGAGCGGCTCGATCTTGCGCGCCGCACGCAGCTCGTTCATGATTGGCAACAGCCGTATTGGCGCATCCGGCTGGCCGAACTGCAACCCACCGAGATAATTCGGCAACAGCAGGATTGCTCGAGTAATGAGCTCGAGGAGGTTTTCACTCGGCTCGAGCTGCTCGTCGAGAACCGCTCCCGCCAACGCCTCCGCTTCCCTTCCGAGCATGGCGGCACCGTCGAGCTCGACCATCTGCAACGTGCCGACAACCTGGTGCAGATGGGTAACGCAGAAACGCAGATGGGTATCGTCCGAGGGGTTCTCGGCGAACGACTCGAGCGCGATGTGTGCCTGCTTCAGGCTCTCGTCGATCTCGGTTTTGACCCAGCCGAGCGTATTTGGATCAATTTTGGTAGTCGTGCTCATCTTAATCTAATAGTTACCGACAGGTAGTGGGCGGCCGTACTGATCCGGCACGTCGCCGCAGCGTCATCGCGGGCTTCGCATCGGAGAGCGGCGACGCCTCAGAATTCTTCATTCGCGCAGGCAACACTTGATGTGTAGATGCGCCAGGCGATGCGCACGCGGTGGGCTTGCCCGAGGAAAAGCGCGGCCGCAGAGCGATGCCGGCGGGATGAAATACGAGAATGTATTTCATATAAACCCTCCACGCTGCGCGCGCGGAAAAATCACAGAAAAGTACTGGCTCAACCGTTTCCTAGCACGGCCTCGCGCCGTAACGACCCCTGGCTTCCGCTGCCCGAAAACCAAGGCCCATGGCGCGTGCACCGCGACCTCAAGCGGGCAGTTTGAAACCTGCCACGGACGCCTGCAGCTCACGGGCAAGATCGGAAAGCTTGCCGATGGACTCGGCCGTCTGCCGAGTACCGGAAGAGGTCAAGGTGGTGGTCTCGCTGATTTCCGCCATGCTCCCCGACACCGCAGTCGCGGCCTCGGATTGTGTCAACGCGTCGCGTGCGATCTCTTGAATAAGGTCAGCCAGTTGCTCGGAAACCGACTCGATCTCACCCAACGACTGGCCGGCAGTGTCTGCCAGACGCGTAGCCTCAACCACACCATTGGTCGTTTGCTCCATGGAGGCAACAGCCTCGTTGGTATCTGTTTGAATCGTTTTCACCAATCCGGCGATTTGCTTCGTCGCTTCGCCGGAACGCTCGGCCAACCGTTGCACCTCGTCGGCGACCACGGCGAACCCGCGGCCTGCCTCACCCGCCATCGCCGCCTGAATAGCGGCGTTGAGGGACAGAATGTTTGTCTGTTCCGCGATATCGTTAATAAGCTCCAGGATTTCGCCGATCTGCTGCGAGCTTTCCCCCAGGCGCTTGATGCGTTTGGCCGTTTCCTGAATCTGCTCGCGCATCTCGTCCATACCGCGAATAGTATTCTGCACAGCCTCGGTACCGCGCTTTGCGGTGGCGACCGATCCCTGGGCGACCTCAGCCGAGTTCTCCGCGCTCTGTGACATTTCTTGCATCGACTGGGCCATTTCCATCACCCGGTCCGTGGTCTCGGTGATTTGCGCCGCCTGGCGTAACGTGGCCTCCGTGAGCTCAGTTGCTGTCTGCCGGCTCCGCTCCGACTCTACCGCTACCTGCTGCGCTGCATTCTTAATGCGGTGTACCAGGCTGCGCATTTCCCTGACTGCGAAATTGATGGAGTCGGCGATCGCGCCGGTGATCTGCTCGGTCACTTCCGGCTGGATGGTCAGGTCACCATCGGCAAGGTCACCCATCTCGTCGAGCAGCTTGAGAATCGCGTCCTGTGTTGCGCGATTCTGCTCGGCACTGGATTGAGCTCTCCCCTTTTCATCAGTAACGAACTTCCAGGCCATCAATCCGAGAAAGACAAAAGCCAGCGCCGCCAGACCAATGGTCGCTGGTGTCATCCATTTGCGTGTCGCTGCCAGCGATGTGTACTTATTCACCAGGTCCGCCGACTTCCCGAGCAGCAAGTTGCTGTTCTTGAACACCAGACTGCTGGCTCGCTGTGCCACAATCAGATCGGGCGCGTCTTCCAGGATTCCCTGTACATTGGTATCCAGCTCATTGAAAACGCTGGTCGCCACATTAATCTTGGCGCGAATCGCAGCGGGCGATTTCTCCCGCAGCGCTGTCAGGGTTTCGCGAAAGCGGTTCGCATCCTGCCTGATTTCGTTCGCCGCGATTGACGCCACCGCGCCTCCCTGAGCGAACAGGTTGACATTCATCGCTATCTGCAAGCCCAAGGTCTCCAGGCGAAATGCCTGGTGCAGCTGCTCCATTTGCATGCCACTGGGCGGACCGGCTTTTGTGATCGCACCAATGCGTTTCAGCAACACCGGACTGAGCTCGTTGACTGCCGTCACGCGCTTTCTCATCGCGATCATGTTGTCCTGCTGGCTCAGGATCTGGTCTACGTAACCGCGCACGCCGGCCCTTGGTTTCGGCGCCCACAGCTGAGTCACCGCTGCCAGCGCGGAGGCGACCGCCGGCGGGCTCGGGGGGATACCGAGCTCGTTGTTGCCACTTCTAAGGGTGTTTATGATGATGTCAAATCGGTTGCGCGACTGCTTGAGGGTGCCAAAAGGGATTTTTTCGCCGTGAACGGCCTCACGTGCGTCTTTCGCCAGGCGCTGCGAGAGCATCAGCAGTTGGCTTGATTGCTGGACGTACTTTCCCTCGCGGTCGGCCTGCTGCCCATTGAAATACAGTAACCAACCGGCGCCAAGTATGGACAAAACGAAAGATACCCCCAGAAACGGCAGGAGCGAAGGCAGGCGCTCCAAGAACGCGAGGCGAGAGAGTAGCGGGCGCGATGGCTCCTCGATGTCGACGTACTCGCCAGTCTCATCCAGACGGATCTCTTCTCTCGAAAGGTCAACGATATCCTCAGAGGGTTGCTCTAGTCCTGCCTCGTCGGCCCTTGGTAGTTTTACGATGGCCATAATCGATACCTCGTCCCTATATGAGACCTAAGGTTCCAGGTTGCTGAATTAGTTACTCTTAGCTTGCAGCCAATAGCTAAAACAGCCCAAATCATCCGTGCATTTCGGCGGCCACGTGCATGAACGCGCCACTATCCGTCAGCGAATGCATGTCGAAAACGCCCCAGAGCACGTTGTCTCGCAAGAACGCTCCCTGCAAATGCGCCACGACCGGATCATCCAGCACGGATGTGTCCTGCCGCTCCAACTCTTCATCAAAGTGGCGTAGCCCGAGCACCTCGTTTACCAGGAGCCCGGTGTTCAGTTCCTCGACATTCATGACTATCAGTCGCGCCTCTTCATTCGCGAAGATCGGCTCCTTTCCGAAAAACTCCGCGAGGTCAACTATGGTCAGCAGATTCCCGCGTACGTTGGCGATCCCCTTGGTCCATGATTTCGTCCACGGCACCGGCGTAATCACGGGACAAGGCAGGACCTCCGTGATGTGGTCAAGCGGCGTAACCAGGCGAATATCGCCCACGCGAAATCCAACTCCCGTCCACAAGGCCAGCCCCTTGGTCTCCTCGGGAAGGCCAGGCGCGCGGTCCATGCTCGCCCGCTCCATCTGACGCAGCAGCGCAATGGGGTCTTGTATCGACGCTACCATGCTCTTACAGGGTCTTTATCTTGGCCATCAAGTCATCTTCGGCAATGGGTTTGACCACATAGTCTTTCGCACCCTGGCGCAGACCCCAAGCCTTATCGGTTTCCTGACCTTTAGAGGAGCAAACGATAACCGGAATATTTGCCGTCTCGGGGTCCCGACTAATCGATCGTGTGGCCTGAAAGCCGTTCATGCCTGGCATGACGATATCCATAAGGATCAGGTCGGGTTTTTCCGACTTGGACTTTTCTATACCCTCCTCACCGCTGGTGGCGGTAGTGACCGTAAAACCGTTTTTCGCCAACATCTGCGCCAATACATGCGCATCGGTCGGTGAATCATCAACAACGAGTATCTTCTTTATCGCCATCCGTCTTATCCAGCCTCGTCATGGTCTTAACCATAGGCATCATGCGCACGGCCCTGGCTTGCTCTGCGTCAGTGCACATACTTGTTAATCACGTCAATAAGATCCTCTTGCGTGAACGGCTTGTTCACATGTTCTTGTGACCCCGCGATCCTGCCGCGCGCCCGGTCAAACAGCCCATCTTTGCTGGAGAGCATAATGACTGGGGTCGCTTTAAACTCCTTGTTATTCTTGATCAGCCGGCACGTCTGGTACCCGTCCAGCCGCGGCATCATGATGTCTACGAAAATGATGTCTGGCCTATGGTCCGTGATAACCGACATGGCCTCGAAGCCGTCCGCGGCGGTGAGAACCTCGTAACCCGCTTTTTTCAACAGCGCCTCGGCGGTCCGACGGATCGTATTGCTGTCATCAATAATCATTACCTTAACAGCCACAAGAGCCACCCTGTTCTGAAGTTATAATTCCATTACGAGCGTGCTCCCCAATCAGCGCATTGCCGAAAAGGGCGCTTGTGCATGTAATTTATCCATTACCCTGTGTAGGCTAATGATTTGTTAGCATAATTCCTTTCGGAAATCCACGACAGCACGCACCCGAAATGCCCTGGCCCGCATCCGATCTCCCATTATGCTAACTATAGTCAACCGCCGTCGCCGCGGACGGCCCTGCGCCCGTCCGTCCCGGGGACATGGCTCTTTGGGGGCTGATGGCTGTTGCCTTTGCAGAAATTGTGCCAAACCTGCAGCGTTCGCAGTCACGGGGCCTGTTCGGCCGGATCCCGGGAGCTTATGGGGCGGCGGTGGGTACGGGATATCGAGGTGTCACCGCTGTCGGCGGGTACCCCGGGAACCCTGGGATACGGATAGCCGCAGCCCCTATCTGCCACGGCTGCAACCGGTTGCGGGGCAATATCGGGGATTTTCTCGTCCACCGGCGGCCCGTAGACGAGGCGGGTAAGGCACCATAGCGGGGCTTGCGTACAGCGCTGGGCTGGGGGCGCTGACGCAAGTTTCCTTGCTAGCGTGAACCCGGAGGCTGTACCTTAACGATCCTATGGCCACAAAACTCGGCGTCGTCATGGATCCGATCGGGTCCATTACCACATACAAAGACACAACCCTGGCGATGCTGCTCGAGGCACAGGGCCGGGGCTGGGAAATCCACTATATGGAGCAGGGCGACCTGTTCCAGCGCGACGGCGAGAGCTTTGCACGCACGCGCGGGCTTCGTGTGTACGACGATAGCGCGCATTGGTTTGATCTCGAGCAACCGCACACCCGGCCGCTGGCCTCGCTCGACATAATTCTCATGCGCAAGGATCCACCGTTCGACATGGAGTACGTCTTCAGTACATACCTGCTAGAGCTGGCGGAGAGCAAAGGTGTACTAGTGGTGAACAAACCCCAGGGCCTGCGGGATGCCAACGAGAAGATGTTTACGACCTGGTTTCCGCAATGCATGCCGCCGACCCTGGTGACGCGCCGCCGGAATCAGATCCGCGAGTTCCTGGATGAGCAAAAGGACATTATCGTCAAGCCACTCGACAGCATGGGCGGCGCGTCGGTTTTTCGTTTGCGTGACGGCGACCCCAACATCGGTGTGGTGCTGGAAACCGTGACCGCGTACGACAGCCGTTCGGTCATGGTCCAGCGCTTTGTGCCCGAAATCGTTGACGGCGACAAGCGTATCCTGCTTATCGACGGCGACCCCGTGCCTTATGCCTTGGCGCGCATGCCGCCAGCTGGTGAAACGCGCGCCAACCTTGCCGTCGGCGGTAAGGGTCGCGGCGTGAAACTCAGCGAGCGCGATCGTTGGATTTGCGAACAGGTTCGCAATGATTTGCAGGATCGCGGGCTAATATTTGTAGGGCTCGATGTCATCGGCAATTTTCTCACCGAGGTCAATGTCACGAGCCCCACCTGCGTGCGCGAGCTGGACAAGATTTACGACCTTAACATCAGCGCCAAGCTGATGGATTGCATCGCGGCCAGGCTGGCGTCGTCGGAGCGGGGGCCGTAGCTCAGCGGCCAAGCCTATATAATAAGGTCTCGCCTAACCGCCGATTATGTACTACCGGGGTTCCGCCCCCGTACGGCGGCTTCCTTGGACTCAGGCCATCCCTGGCCTTCGC
>JBHHZP010000059.1:0-20267 GCA_046758085.1 Acidiferrobacterales bacterium | reverse complement strand
GCGCGCGCGTTGGCCCCGGTGCCGACCTTCGTCATGTACGAGGTGATTACGCGGCATCTTGGTATGGAGTTTGTTAGGGTGCCGCTGGGCCGCGATTTCAAGCTCGATGTACCGGCGATATGCGCGGCACTGGAGCGTTACACGCCGGCCGTCACGTTTCTGGCCTCACCGAACAACCCGACGGGAGTTCCGTTTGCGCCCGCGCACATCGAGACTGTTATCGGCCGCTCCGAGGGGCTCGTTGTGATCGATGAGGCTTACTTCCCATTCACTGACGCCACCTTCATAGACCGCGTGGACCAATTTGACAATCTACTTGTGTTGCGCACGCTATCGAAGCTGGGATTAGCCGGTTTGCGGCTGGGTTTTCTGGTCGGCGATCGGGCCTGGTTGCAGGAGTTTGACAAGGTCAGGCTGCCGTACAACATCAACAGCCTTACACAAGCGAGCGTGAAATTCGCACTGGAACACGGCGAGTTTTTTGACGAACAGGTGGCGGGTGTGCGCGCGGAGCGAGAGCGGCTATTTCTCGCGCTCAGTGAGCTGCCTGGCGTACATGCCTGGCCCAGCGAGACCAATTTCATTCTGTTTGAGCTTCAAATTGCAGACGCCGCGGCCGTGTGGCAAGCGCTGCGCGCTGCCGGCGTGCTGGTAAAGAGATTCGGCGATGCACAGGATGTCTTGCGCAGTTGCCTGCGTGTCACGGTCGGGACCCCACAGGAGAATGTGATCTTTCTCGATGCGCTAAGAACCACACTTCATGTCTGAGGCTTGCCGAGGGTGCCAGATAAGGATGCAACGCGGTGGGGTAATCTGCTCGCCGCTGCCGGGTTGTGATACCATGCATCCCCTTTCGCTTTGGGCTGGCTTGGAGGAACCGTGAGCGGGCGAACGGCCGAAATTTCGCGTGCAACCAAAGAGACACAGATTACCGTGACCGTCAATCTCGACGGAAACGGCAAATCCAAGCTCAAAACCGGCCTGCCATTCCTGGAGCATATGCTCGATCAGGTGGCGCGCCATGGGCTTATCGATATCACGATCGCAGCCCAGGGCGACCTGCAGGTCGACGCTCATCACACCGTCGAGGACATCGGCATTACACTGGGCAAGGCAGTGGCCAAAGCCCTCGGCGAGAAGAGGGGAATTCGCCGATATGGCCATGCCTATGTCCCGTTGGATGAGGCATTGAGCCGCGTGGTGGTGGATTTCTCCGGGCGTCCCGGTCTGGTGTACAGCGTGGATTTTCCGCGGGCACGTGTAGCCGAGTTCGACGTTGATTTGATACACGAGTTCTTTCAGGGATTTTGCAATCATGCCTGTGCAACCTTGCACATCGATAATTTGCGCGGCAAGAATTCGCATCATGTAGCGGAGACCATATTCAAGGCGTTCGGGCGTGCGCTGCGCATGGCGCTTGAACCTGATCCCGGAATGAAAGAGGTCATCCCCTCAACCAAGGGGCGGCTGTAGGGTGCTTCGCAATATTGCCGCATTCTTGTGCGGGTTCCAAATACCCTGCACTGCGTGCCCCGATTGCTCATTTACCATCGTGGTTTGACTCCGCCGGCATGAAAAAGATAACGGTGATAGATTATGGTATGGGGAATCTGCGTTCGGTGCACAAGGCAATCGAGCACATTGCGCCGGGTGCCGAGGTCCGTGTCACATCAAACCCCGACGACCTGCAGCGCACCGACAGTGTCGTTTTCCCCGGCCAGGGAGCCATTAAAGGATGTGTTGCCGCGATCGATGCGCGCGGACTGCGGGAAGCATTGCTGGAGGCTATGAATACAAAACCCTTCCTTGGCATCTGTCTAGGGTTGCAGGCGCTGTACAAGTTCAGCGAGGAGGGTGGTGGGACGCCCGGGTTCGATGTGCTCCCGGGGAGCGTTCGACTGTTTCGGAGTAACGCGATGCGCGATACGGCCACCGGTCAAGCGCTGAAGGTTCCGCATATGGGCTGGAATCAAGTGCACCAGGTTAGGAGGCATCCGTTATGGAATGGAATCGCTCAGGATGAGTATTTTTATTTCGTGCATAGTTATTATGTAGAGTCTGCTGAAGAGCGTTATGTTGCCGGAGTAACAGAATATGGTGTGCGATTCACGTCCGTCGCGGCACACGAGAACATCTTTGCCATTCAGTGCCATCCCGAAAAAAGCCAGCGCGCGGGCCTACGGTTGTTGAAAAACTTCGTAGGCTGGGATGGAGTACACTAGCTCGAGGGTGGATAGCAGATGTCGTTTCTGGTTATTCCGGCAATCGACATCAAGGGCGGAAAATGCGTGCGCCTGCGTCAGGGCCGTATGGACGAGGAGACGGTTTTCTCCGAGGATCCGGTGGCGATGGCAGTACGCTGGGTGCGCGCCGGTGCGCGCTGCTTACACATCATAGACCTGGACGGGGCACAGGCTGGAGAGCCGGTTAATGCGCCAGTCGTTAATGCTATTGCCAAGGCATGTCCGGATCTTCCGATTCAGGTCGGCGGCGGCATCCGCGACGAAGACACCATTCAGGCGTATTTGGATGCGGGCATGAGCTATGTCATCGTCGGCACCAAGGCAGTGACGATGCCGCACTTTGTGAGTGACATCTGCGCCGAGTTCCCGGGTCGCATAATTGTGGGTCTCGATGCAAAGGACGGAAAGGTAGCGATAGACGGCTGGTCAAAATTATCGGGTCACGATGTGATCGATCTTGCGAAACGATATCAACAGGATGGTGTCGAGGCGATCGTGTACACCGATATCGGACGCGACGGTATGATGTCAGGCGTAAATGTCGCTGCCACAGCCAAGCTCGCAAAAGCGATCGCTATCCCCGTTATCGCGTCCGGGGGGGTCAGAAATCTGGAAGATATTCGGGGGCTGTGTGAGGTCGCCGAGGCAGGTATTGTGGGTGCGATTACGGGCCGGGCGATCTACGAGGGCTCGCTTGATGTGGCCGAGGCGCAGAAGCTCGCCGACGAACTGACCTAAAAACTTCCAACGCAAAGACGCAAAAAGTTGTACGATCTGTATTGAATAAGTTTTTTTACCCACAGATTTTTTGCGTCTTAGCATCTTTAGTGTTGAATTTTTGTGCCTATTCGCGTTGGGTTTTAGGCGTTGAGTTTTGGGATATGGGACTCGCCAAGCGTATTATTCCGTGTCTGGATGTGGATGCTGGCCGCGTAGTCAAGGGTGTTCGATTCGTGGACATCCGTGATGCCGGCGATCCAGTAGAGGTCGCGCACCGCTATGACGAGCAAGGTGCCGACGAGATTACCTTCCTTGACATCACAGCGAGCTCCGACGGGCGTGACACGATGGTGCACGTCGTCGAAGCGGTGGCGAGCGAGGTCTTTATACCGCTTACGGTCGGCGGTGGAATTCGTGATACTGGGGATGTTCGCCGTATGCTGAATGCCGGCGCCGATAAGGTGGCAATCAATACCGCGGCAGTGCGGCAGCCAGGGTTCGTAAAAGCGGCATCCGATCATTTTGGCAATCAGTGCATCGTTGTTGCCATTGATGCGAAACAGGTAGAGCACGGTGAGTATCCTCGCTGGGAGGTATACACGCACGGCGGACGGAAACCGACTGGCATTGACACCCTCGAATGGGCCCAGCGGATGGCAGAGTACGGGGCTGGCGAGCTGCTTTTGACCAGCATGGACCGCGATGGTACCCGTGACGGATTCGATTTGGCGTTGACCCGGACCGTGAGCGATGCGTTGAGTATCCCGGTTATTGCTTCAGGCGGTGTCGGAAATCTCGACCATCTGGTTGCCGGTGTCCTCGAAGGGCACGCGGATGCGGTGCTGGCTGCGAGCATCTTTCATTTTGGTGAATATACGATCGACGAGGCCAAGCAGCGGCTCGCCGAACATGGTATCGACGTCAGGCTGTAACGTGCCAACGCTCTGCCACGCGCTGTTGTGGACGTATAATCATGAGAAGAGCCAAACCACTGTAATGTCCAAGGATTTGTTAAGCGAGATAAACTGGAACGATGAAGGGTTGGTGCCCGTCATCGCCCAGGAGAGCGCCACCGGGCGAGTGCTCATGCTCGCCTGGATGAACCGCGACGCGCTGGCAGCGACTGTGCGCGAAGGGCAGGCCGTGTACTGGTCCCGTACCCGCGCCAGCTTGTGGCGCAAAGGGGAGCAATCCGGGCATGTGCAGATCGTCAAAGATATCCGGCTCGACTGCGACAACGACACGGTGCTGTTGACAGTGGAGCAGAAAGGGGGTATCGCCTGTCATACGGGGCGTCACAGCTGTTTTTTTCGACAGTGGCAAAGCGACGGCTGGGTAGAGGTGGAGCCGGTGCTGAAAAGCGTGGAAGAGATATACGGCAGGAAATGATGATTGGACCGTTTTCAACGCCCCACGAGAGAAGTCGAAAAGCGTTCCTGGCACGTGGGTCTGTAGGCGCGCTCCGCACCTCATGGCGCGCCCGGCCCCGTCTGGATCAGCCACCGTCCTGAGCAATGGCCGAGATCCTCGAGAAGCTGGCGATCATCCTGGAGGCCCGGAAGCAGGCGGACCCGGGTTCCTCTTATGTGGCGGGGCTGTACGCTAAGGGCCTGGATACGATTTTGAAGAAGATCGACGAGGAGACCACGGAGTTGGTATTGGCCGCGCGGTCGCGTGATTCCGGCCAGGTAATACACGAGACCGCGGATCTGTGGTTTCATACCATGGTGCTGCTGGCGCAACAGGGGCTCAAGCCCGAGGATGTTTTGCGCGAGCTCGAGCGGCGATTCGGCGTATCGGGCCTGGCTGAAAAGGCCCAGCGAGGTGGCCCCAAGTAGATGGTCAGATGTCTGTGGAGTAGCATTGCCGCGATGAGCCCGTAGCTTGGCGCGAGTCCCGCGCGCAGTGGGGTAACATTGCGGTGCCAATGGTTGGTGGGGTTTGTGACTGCCCTAACGGCTGCGGGCAGGACTGACAGCGCTGTTGAAACGGGGACGTAGAACAGGCGAGCGGGGTCTAAATTGATTAATGATTGCACGTTAGCGCACGGTGAACACGCCACTAGCGCTAGCTAGTAACGGGAGAAGGCATATGGGTGGTATTGGTATCTGGCAATTGGTAATTATTTTGGTGATCGTGATCCTGGTCTTTGGCGCCAAAAAGATCAGGACTCTCGGTGGGGACCTGGGCATGGCGATCAAGAACTTCAAGTCCGCGGTCAAGGAAGGTGACGAGGCGGAAGAGGAGGAAGCGAAACAAGTCGAGCACAAGTCCGAAAAGGTTGTCGATAGTGACGTCACGTCCAAGAAGAAGCAAAAGGCGTGAGCGAGCAAGAATCGACGCGACCGCGTAACCATGTTCGATATCGGAATGGGAGAGCTGGCGCTGATCGGCCTGCTCGCCTTGTTTGTACTGGGGCCAAAGCGGTTGCCGGAGGTAGCGCGAATGGCCGGCCTGTGGGTCGGGCGCATGCGTCGTTTCATTGCCAGCGTCAAGGAAGACTTTGATCAGGAGTTGAAAACGGACGAGCTTGCCGGTCTGCGCAATCTCCAGGACGAGATCGGCGAAACTCGCCAGTTGATCCAGCGCTCCTCGAGCGAAGCGCTGGAACGTCTGCAACGTGAGGCCGACGCCCCGCCTCAGGGCAAACTTGCCGAAAAGCCTCGCAGGCGCAACCCCCCAAGCCGTGCCCGCATGTCCAAGCGGAAGAAGACCGTAGCGCGCGCGAAACCGTCTAAGAAGACTGCTGCCCGGAAGAAAGATGGCGGAGCGAGAAAACTACGACGCCGCTGAGGGCACGTTTCTCTCCCACCTTGTGGAGTTGCGCAACCGGCTGATGTATGCGGCGGGCGCCGTTCTCGGGGTATTCGCGGCGCTGGTGTACTTTGCACGCGAGATTTACGTAATCGTCGCCCAGCCATTGATGGCAGTGCTGCCGGAAGACAGCAGCATGATCGCCACCGAACCTGCGGCGCCGTTCTTCATCCCCATCAAGCTGACCTTTTCCGTGGCGGTCGTAATAACGATTCCTTATCTGCTTTATCAGCTATGGGCCTTTGTAGCGCCAGGCTTGTACAAGCGCGAGCGCAAGCTTGCTTTACCGCTCTTGGTGTCCAGTACGATATTGTTTTACGCCGGTATGGCATTTGCCTATTTCATCGTATTTCCGATCGCCTTCCTTTTCTTCACGTCCTTTGCGCCCGAAGGTGTGCTCGTGATGACTGATATCGGCGCGTACCTGAGCTTTGTATTGCGAATGTTTTTTGTATTTGGAATCGCCTTTGAGATGCCCATCGCCATTATCCTGCTTACCCGGGCTGGGGTGATTGATCCCGACACGCTGGGATCTAAGCGGGCGTATGTGGTGATTGGAACGTTCGTCATTGCAATGCTACTAACGCCGCCGGATGCTTTTTCACAGACATTGCTTGCCATACCGATGCTGCTGTTATTTGAGCTCGGAATTTTCTTCGCCCGCCGCATGAAACCGGCGGCAGACAGCGACAATGAAGACGAGGGGGCACAGTACCATGATATCACCGACTAATGGACGGGGCATGAGGTCGCGCCGCTAGCCAACGCGACGCTGCCATGACGGGCGAACAACACGGCGCGACCCCGGTCGAAACGGCTATGCGTATATTTTCTATGAAATCGGGGTGGCTTTGGCTGTCTTTCGTCTGCTTGCTCGCTCTTGCCGACGGGGCGCCGGCGCTGGAGAACCAGTTAGCGCGGCACCCCTCGCCCTATCTGGCCATGCATGCCGAGGATCCCGTTGCGTGGCAGCAATGGTCCCAGGCTGCGGTCGATCGGGCGCGGAAAAACCAGAAACTGCTTTACATCTCGATCGGGTATTTCTCCTGCCATTGGTGTCATGTCATGCAGCGGGAAAGCTACCGTGATGCAGACATCGCGCAGTTTCTTAACCACAACTTTATCCCGGTCAAGGTCGATCGTGAGCTGCAACCGGCGCTGGATGCGCGCATGATCGAGTTTGTCGAGGTGACACAGGGCAGGGGGGGATGGCCATTGAACGTATTTGTTACCCCCGATGGCCATCCGCTGTATGCGGTGCTGTACCTTCCGCCCCAACGCTTTTTGCAGGTAATCCGGCGCATACATGAGTTGTGGGTGACCGAGCGTAACCAGCTGGCGGCGCTTGCGCGCCGCGCTGCCGTGGTGACCGAAGGCCCCGGGCGCCCACAGATCGACGCGCAGCGTGTACGCGGCTACGCGGCTGCGGTTGAAAAATGGGCACTGACCGTCGCCGACCCGTTGCAGGGCGGTTTCGGGCACAGCAACAAGTTTCCTTCCGTGCCCCAACTCGAATTTCTGCTGGAGCGCTGGCAACGCTCGCACGACCAGGAGTTGGGCGACTTTCTGCTCTTGACGTTGGGTGAGATGGCGGGGCGCGGGCTGCACGACCATCTCGGCGGCGGATTTTTCCGTTACACGATCGACCCCGCGTGGACGACGCCCCATTTCGAGAAAATGCTCTACGGAAATGCACAGCTGGCGCAGCTCTATCTTCGTGCCGCACGTACGTTCGGCCGCCCGGCGTTCGAGCAGGTGGCGCGGCGCACGCTGGATTTTATGGTAAGAGAGCTACGCACGCCTGCCGGGGGTTTTATTGCGTCGCTGTCTGCCGTCGATGATCGCAACGTTGAAGGCGGGTACTACTTGTGGGATCGCAAGCAGCTGCAACGAATTCTGAGCGCGCGCGAGTTTCGCGTGTACACGGTGGCCGCGGGCATGAACGGGCCGACGCCATTCGCTCAGGGCTACCTGCCTGCGCGAGCGCTGCCTTCCACGGAGATCGCCAGGCGCTTGCAGCTATCGAAGGTGGAGGTGGAACATGTGTTGGCCGGCGCCACACGCAAGCTTTACCGCGCGCGCGGCCGCCGTGATCTGCCCCGGGACACCAAGCTGCTGGCCGGCTGGAACGGGCTCGCACTGTCGTCTTTCGCTTATGCCGCACGCGTGACCGGGGACTATGGCTATCGTCAAGTAGCGCGCGGCGTGCGTGATTATCTCATGCACCAGTTGTGGGACGGATCTACGCTTCGCCGTGCCGTCTCGCACGGCAAATCCGTAGGTCGGGCGGCAGTGGAGGACTATGCCTATGTGGCGCAGGGGCTGCTCGCCTGGGCCAGGCTTAGCGGCCGCCATCAGGACTTTGTCCAGGCAAGAGCGGTTGTGCGCGAAGGTTGGAACCGATTCTACGGGCCGCGCGGGTGGCGCTTGGCGGAGACCAGCCTGATAGCGGCGGAGGCGGGCCAGGACCTGATCCGGGACGGGCCGATGCCGTCACCGCCCGCGGTGCTGGCACGCACCAGCCTGGAGCTTGCGGCCAGGCTCGACGATCAGGGCCTGCGGGATCGGGCGTTATCGGCGCTCAACTCGGGGCACGCACAACTGGCGCGCAACCCGTTCTGGCATGCCACCCAGATCGGGACCATGGCTGCATTTATGAAGGCGCCCCAGCCCTGAGCGGCTGGGCGAGGGCTAGCCGGCGGGCGTGTGGGGCGGCTAGATGGCTGTGGCCCGAGCGCTCGCCCATAACTGGCTGGGCGCAGGCCTGCACACGGCGCTGGCAGCGACCCGGCGCCGGCTGCTGCGCGCAACGCGCATTTTTATCCTCGAGGTGGTGATGTAACAGCCGTGCTCATGTATAATGCGCAGCCGCCGCTTGGCGGCGCGTGCAATAAATCCTAAATGTTCCCTAGGTTTCCGCAGTGACACCGCTGATAGCGCAAGCGGGGGTTTGGGGGCGAGCGTTTCAGGGGGGTTTCCATGAGTAGCCAGGGAGTCGATCCGACAAGACGGCGGTTGCTTGCGGTAACGACGGGTCTGGGGTTGGTCGGAGCGGGTTTTGCCGCCGCGCCTTTTGTTCTGAGCATGATGCCCAGTGCGCGCGCGCGGGCACTGGGCGCGCCGGTGGAGATTGACATCAGCAAGCTCGAACCCGGACAGATGTTGACCGTGGAATGGCGTGGCAAGCCGGTGTGGATCGTAAACCGCACGGCCGAGATGCTCACGAGCCTCGCGCAACTCGACCAGGCGGTGGCAGACCCGCGGTCCGAGGACAGCGTCCAGCCTGTGTACGCGACCAACGAAGCACGCTCGATCAAACCCGAGATTCTGGTGCTGGTGGGTATCTGTACCCACCTTGGCTGCTCGCCGCTGGCCAAGCTGGTGAGCGGCGCGGCCTCGGGGCTTGGCCGCGAGTGGCGCGGGGGCTTCTTCTGCCCCTGCCATGGTTCCAAGTTCGATCTGGCGGGGCGGGTGTTCAAGAATGTACCGGCGCCTACAAATCTGGTGGTGCCACCGTACGCCTTTCTGAGTGACACGCGGATCATCATTGGGGAGCATCCGGAGAAAGGAATCGCCTGATGGAAAAACTGCTTACGTGGATCGATGCACGTTTCCCGCTTACCAAGGTCTGGAACGAGCATCTAGCCCAGTATTACGCCCCGAAGAATTTCAATTTCTGGTATTACTTCGGTTCGCTCGCATTGCTGGTGCTGGTCATACAGATCGTCACCGGTATTTTCCTGGCCATGCACTACAAGCCGGACGTCACGCAGGCCTTTGCCTCGGTGGAGTACATCATGCGCGATGTGCCGTGGGGCTGGCTGCTGCGTTACATGCATTCCACGGGTGCCTCGCTATTTTTTGTTGCGATCTATCTGCACATGTTCCGCGCATTGCTCTACGGGTCTCACCGCGCCCCGCGGGAGCTCGTGTGGCTCCTCGGTATGGTACTCTTCGTCGCGTTGATGGCAGAGTCGTTTACGGGTTACCTGCTGCCGTGGGGCAACATGTCCTACTGGGGTGCGCAGGTAATCATCTCGCTGTTCGGGGCAATCCCGTTGATTGGCGACCCCCTGGCGGAATGGATACGCGGTGACTTCGTGGTGTCCGATGCCACGCTCAATCGTTTTTTCTCCTTGCATATCGTCGCGATACCGTTAGTGATAATCGGCCTGGTATACGTGCACATCGTCGCACTGCACCGGGTTGGATCAAACAATCCCGACGGCATAGAAATAAAGAAAAACAAGGACAAGAATGGCGTACCCGTGGACGGCATTCCATTTCACCCGTATTACAGCGTCAAGGACATGGTCGGTGTCACGGTATTCCTGATGATATTTTCGGCAATTGTGTTCTTCGCCCCGGAGTTCGGCGGCTGGTTCCTGGAGCACGATAACTTCGTTCCGGCTAATATCCTGCAGACACCGCCAGAAATCGTGCCGTTATGGTATCTCACGCCGTTTTACTCCGTGTTGCGCGCCGTGACCATCGACATCGGCCCCATATCGGCGAAGTTGCTCGGCGTGCTATCGATGGGCTTTTCGATCATTCTGTTTTTTTTCCTCCCTTGGCTCGATCGCTCGCCCGTCAAGTCGATCCGCTATCGGGGCTGGATGTACAAGACGGCACTCATGGTGTTCGCGGTCAGCTTTGTTGTGCTCGGCTATCTCGGAACCCAGAGACCGGAGGGCCCGAATCTTATTCTGGCGCAGATTTGCTACGTGACCTACTTTGCCTTTTTCTTGCTTATGCCGTTTTACACGAAGTACGACAAGACGAAACCCGAACCTGACAGAGTGACCTAGGTTTGAGATATATCTATCTGGCAATCTGTATTGCTTTCATACCGGCGGCAGCTTTGGCGGCCGAGTCGACGACCAAGCTTGACCCGGTCAAGGTGGACTTGAAGGACAAGCCGTCACTACAGCGTGGCGCGCGAATCTTCGTGAACTACTGCCTTTCGTGCCACAGTGCCGCCTACATGCGATACAACCGCATGGGGCGGGATCTTGGCATCAGTGAGGAGCTGGTGAAAGAAAATCTCATGTTCGCCACTGACAAGGTCGGCAACCTGATGATAGTCACTATGCCCCGTGCAGACGCCAAAACCTGGTTTGGCGTCGCGCCGCCGGATCTGACGGTGGTGACCCGTTCCCGCGGGCCGCAGTGGTTTTATAACTATATGCGCGGCTTTTATCGCGACCCTAAGACAGTTAGCGGATGGAATAATCTACATTTCCCCGATGTGGCCATGCCTAATGTGCTTTACCGGATGCAAGGGGTGCAACGTGCGCTATTTGAACCCAAGGAAAATGGTACCAAGGAGTTCCAAGGATTCGAGGTGAAACGGCCTGGCGCTATGACCCTGAAAGAATTTGACCAGGCAATGCGTGATCTCACGAATTTTATGGTGTATTTGGGCGAACCCGCGCGCTTGGTTCGTGGTCGAATCGGTGCGTACGTCCTGATCTTCCTCGCCGTATTTTTTGTCTTCGCCTATCTACTCAAGCGAAATTACTGGAAAGACATACATTAATAGGGGCCCAACGTCTCGTTTGGAACGGGCGCTACGGCCTACCCCCCTATTGCAATCCGTGTATTGGAGAAGTGGCAGATGGCATCGCCTATGAATCGAAAACCGATCATGACCCTGTATTCCGGGATCAATGATCCGTTTAGCCACCGCACCCGCATCGTGTTATTTGAAAAAGATGTAGAGTGTCGAATCATCGAAGTCGACCCGCACAGAAAGCCGCGAGAGCTCGCCGATCTCAATCCCTACAATCAGGTTCCAACCATAGTCGATCGTGATCTCGTGCTTTATGGCTCGTTAATCATCAACGAGTACCTTGACGAGCGACTTCCGCATCCACCGCTCATGCCGGTGGACCCGGTGTCACGCGCGCGCGCGCGGTTGATGTTGATGCGTTTTGACCGCGATTGGTACAGCTTGCTTCCGGATATTACCGGCGGTGACAGAAAAACAGTTACCCGGGCTCGTAATATCATCCGCGACGGACTGACTGTCATTTCGCAAATATTCAAGGAGCAGCCCTATGTCCTGGGTGACGAATTCTCGCTGGTCGACTGTTGCCTGGCACCGATCCTATGGCGGCTCGGTTTGTACGGCGTCAACCTGCCGCGGCAGGCGAAACCGATCCTGGAGTACGCGGAGCGCATATTTTCCCGCAAGTCCTTCGGGCTCAGCCTCAACGAGGCGGAGCGGGAAATCCGCGCCAAGCAATAACCCGTGGCATTTCTGTCGTGAGTTACTATGCTAGGAAGATGCTGACAAACCCGAAGTATATAACTGCACGGATACAGGGCGGGCGCACGGAACGAGCTTTTTGACGCGTGCGAGTGCCGTACGGGTATCCGTTTACTCCAGGTAATCCTCAGCATGGAAACCAAGACGCGGTTTTTTCCCGGTCATTAACACTGCGAAGAGGTATCGTACGCGCCAGCATTGAGCTGAGTGATTAACCTTCGCTGAGCGGGGTAATGGGCTAGGCTAGTGGCCAGGGGGAGAGTGGATCCATGCGCCGTACTCGCGGCTTGCTGGAAACAGTGTATCAGCAACTTGCCAGGCTAATAGACGATCATGACCGCTATCAAACCGTTTTTGATTCGTGCCATACGCGACTGGGCGGTAGAAAACGGGTTCACCCCGCATGTCGTGGTCGACGCATCGGCTTCGGCCGTGGATGTCCCCAAGGAGTTCGTCAAAAATAGCCGCATTTTGCTGAATATCCACCCACGTGCCGTGCATGACTTCGACCTGCAAGAAGACTGGCTGGTGTTTTCCGCCAGATTCGGCGGGAAGGCCCGCGCGCTGGTGATTCCCATAGCCGCAATCCGCGCCATCTACGCGCGCGAGAACGGCCAGGGCGTTGCGTTTCCTGAAGACTCCGGTGCCGGGGAGGATGACCAAGCCAATTCCCCTACGGGTACGGACGATCCGCCCAAGAAAGGACCTCACCTCAAGGTCGTTAAATAAGCACACACTGTCGCGGACTGGCGGTACCCAAGCCCCGCTGCGGCGAGTGCAACTCAACCGGTTCAAGTCACTGCCGGTCAGTTTGTGGAACGCCGACCGGGACAGCCGTTTCGTCTCCAGCGCCACGCCCCGACCGGCTTTCGAGCGCGCATGCCGAGCCATCTTGAGGAACGTCCGCCCCGCCGCGCCTATCGGCTGGACCGCCATGGCGTAAGCCCACGCGTGCTGCGCCGAGCTAACCGGGACGATATCGACCGCTAGTTGCGCCAGCACGCAGCCATGCGCGAGCGGCTTGAGCGATGGTCCGGGCCGTCGCCGCAGTCGGATACGCGCGGCAGCCGGGGCCCGTCGGCCCCCAAGGCCAATGCACGACAGCAACAGCTGCGGGCCGTCGACCGGATAATCCGCAAAACGCCCTCCGCGGGACAAGAACGGTCAAGCTCGGCGCAGCACTTAACGGCGCCCGGCAGCACGCGCCAGCCCGAGCCGCCGCGAGGCCGCACCAAGATAGCAGCCCCCGCGCGTTCCCCGCGCTGGTGTGCCCAGGCATGCCCGCTGCCGCATGCCGAGCAGAATTGTGCTAGCCCAGGACGTGGTTGATGCAACGGCCATGCCTTTGCGGGTGCGTGGCGGCCAAAATGGCCGAGTGGCCGCGCTGCCCAATTGTAACGCGCGCACGTTGCGAATATGCTTTGCGAGCGGGCTCGTGCGATCGCACCGCAAGCTCACGCCAGAGGCGCCATGATCAAAGTCATCCGTGCCGATATAACGACTCTCGCGGTAGATGCCATTGTTAATGCGGCCAACCAGACGTTACTGGGGGGCGGCGGTGTTGACGGGGCCATTCACCGCGCGGCTGGCCCCGAGTTATTGCAGGCGTGCCGCAAGATCGGTGGTTGCCCCACCGGCGAGGCGCGCATCACGCCGGGTTTCAAGTTGCCCGCCAAGTGGGTTATCCACACGGTTGGACCTGTGTGGCACGGTGGACAAAACGGCGAGTCCGCGTTACTCGCCTCCTGCTATCGAGCTGCGCTCGAGCTCGCGCTGCACACCGCTGTACGCACGATCGCCTTTCCCGGACTCAGTACGGGCGCCTACGGCTACCCCAAGCAGCAGGCAACCCGCATTGCCCTAGGCGTCATGCGCGAGCATGAGGAGAAGTTCGAGGAAATAATATGCTGTTGTTTTAGCGAGGAAGATAGAAAGATCTACCAAGAGGCTGTGGTTAGTAGCTAGTAGCGAGGAAAACAACCGAAAACCCTGACCAGGTTCAGTCCCTGCTACTCGAAACTGTGTCCTCGCTACTGAAGTTAAGGGGAAAGATTTTTCCCGGATTCAGGATCCCGTTGGGATCGAACTGCTGCTTGATGCGCCACATGAGGACGAGCGTAACCGGGTCGATCTCGCGATTGATATAATCACGCTTCTCCCGGCCGACGCCGTGCTCGCCTGAAAGCGTACCGCCGAGCTCAAGCACAAGATCGAACACGTGCGAGAGGCAGGGCCGCGCCTGTTGCTCTTGCTTGGGGTCTTGCGAGTCGTAGAGCAGGTTGACATGAATGTTTCCATTTCCCGCATGTCCAAAGTTGACGATCGGAATACCGAAATCGCGACTCAGCTTGTCCAGTCCTTCGATTAGCTCGGGAATGCGGGAGACGGGGACGACGACGTCTTCATTCAACTTGTTCGGTGCGATCTTGCGCAGTGTAGGTGACAATGCCTTGCGCGTTGTCCACAGGGCCGCAATCTCCGCAGTCGTTTTTGCGGCCTTGAGCTCGATCAAACCGGCGCCGCTTGCCGCCTTCGACACTGATTTGACCGCGGCATCCAGCCCAATCTCGGGGCCGTCCACCTCTATCATCAGCAATGCGCCGGCCGCCGGTGCTAGGACCACGTCCGAGTAGTCCCGGATCATGTCGATCGCGGCGCCGTCCATGAACTCCAATGCACATGGTGTCACGGGCTGTGCCATGATACGCGACACGGCGGCAGCCGATTCCCGCACGCTGGCGTACACGGCTTGCAATGTGCGCTTGCTCTCCGGTTGCGGGGTCAGCTTCAGCGTTGCCTCCGTGATGACGGCAAGCGTTCCCTCTGATCCGATAATGAGCCGCGTCAGGTCGTAGCCCACAACGCCTTTCGTCGTGTAGACGCCAGTGTGGATCTCGTCACCCGTGCCGATGACCGCGCGCAGACCCAGTACGTTCTCGCGCGTGGTGCCGTACTTGAGGGCACGCGGACCGGCGGCGTTCAGGGCGAGATTACCGCCGAGCGCGCAGTATGCACTGCTCGTAGGATCGGGCGGCCAGAAAAACCCGTGCTCGGCCGCCTTGTCCTGCACGGCCTGGTTGGTGACGCCAGGCTCCACGCGCATGGCGCGGTTTGCAGGATCGACATGGATAATGCGATCCATGCGTTCGAGCGACAGGACCAAGCCCGCATGCAGGGGTATGGCGCCACCAGTAGTACCCGTACCGCGGCCGCGCGCAACCAGCGGTACGCGATATCGATTGCACGCGCGCACGATGCGCTGAACCTGATCGTGACTTACTGCAAATGCGACGGCGTCCGGTTCATTGTGCTTGCGCGAGTTATCGTAGCCGTAGGACCAGCGGTCTGCCGGGTCAGTCAGCACATTGTCGTGACCGACGACTTGTCGCAGTTCTTCCACGAAACTTTCGGCGAGTTTACTCATAGCGGCGGATACGATCGATTAGCTCGGTCGTGGAACGTTCGTGTCGGATCGGAATGGCATGGGTCCGGCCGCCATACGTTTTCAGGAATTCAGCGCCAACGATGTTCTCGGGCGCCCAATCACCGCCTTTTACCAGATGCTCTGGCTTGATGACCTTAATCAGTTCCAGTGGTGTCTCCTCGTCGAATGGCACCACCAGGGCAACGCAGGTTAACGCGGCCAGCAAGGCCATGCGGTCTTCAAGCGGATTGATCGGGCGTCCCGGACCTTTGTTCAGGTTCCTGACCGACGCATCACTGTTCACACCGACGATTAGACTTGCTCCCAGCCTGGCGGCGTCTTCCAGGTAGCTGATATGGCCACGATGCAGGATATCAAAGCATCCGTTCGTGAATACGAACGGCCGGGGTAGCGTCGCCAGCCGGGCCGGCAACTCATTGGGGTCGTGTACGATCTTACGTTCGCTGGGCGTCACGGACTATTTGTACGAAATACTGGCGAATGAGCGCTCGCGACCTGCGCGACGACCACGCTGGCAGCGCCTGCCACGGCTACTACCACTGCGCCGGCCGTGCGACAGGTGAACAGGGTGGGGCTGAGTTGCACCATGGGGGTCGCGTGGTTCATGTGCGACAGGTCTAGCCCTCACCTAAGAGCTGATAGTCGATCAAATCACAGAGGCAGTGGATCACGATCCCATGCACCTCCTGGATGCGGGCGGTGGAGGGTCCAGGTACACAGATATCTACATCGTCACCGGCCAGCACCGAGCTTAACTCGCCGCCGTCGCGTCCATTAAGTGTGATGCACGTCACTCCACGCTCGTGGGCGGCCTCCACTGCTACGTTCACGTTCGCTGAATTGCCCGATGTGGATATGGCCAGTAATACATCGCCCTCCTGCCCAAGCGCACGTATTTGCTTGGCGAATATGTCTTCGAAACGATAGTCGTTGCTGATCGAGGTCAGTGTAGCGCTATCTGCGGTGAGTGCGATTGCGGGTAACCCGGGTCGTTCACGCTCAAATCGATTCAGCATCTCCGCTGAAAAATGTTGTGCATCCGCGGCCGAGCCGCCATTACCGCAAGCAAGAATCTTGTGCTCACTGAGCAAAGCAGTACTCATCTGGACAGCGGCGGTCACGATCAACGGTGCCAGCTCATCCATAATCTCGCTAGTTGTTCGAATGCTCTGTTCAAAATTGTTTCGGACCCTCGCAATAAGTATCGTCGGGTCGGACGCTGCCGGATTCTTGTTGGGCATTTTATTCACCATTCGCGTTAACGTTTTCCCTAGAAGGCGTCTTGCAGCCACCGTACTCGCTCTTCACTGCCCGCGCCAGTTACGGCTACAACGTCAAAACGGCATGGTCTCTTCGATGCCCTTTTATGTCGTTGCAAGTAGTGCCGGGCCGTAGCACGCAATTTGGCCTGTTTGCGGGAGTCGACGGTCTCAGCCGGCGTGCCGTAGTTTTCTGAGCGCCTGTACCGGACTTCGACAAACACAATGAAATCGTGCTGCTCCATGATCAGATCAATCTCACCAAACGGTGTACGGTAATTGCGGTCGAGCAGCTTCAAGCCGTGGTGGATCAAGTGCTCGCACGCTCGGTGCTCGGCCTTATGACCTTGGTGCAGGTGCGCGGGTCTTGTCGGAGTCACTTTCGATTTGTCGGGACTGGCCAGTGTACTGTATAAATCTATCCAGAAGTTTCGGCGTCCCTCTTGAAAACCTGGCCCACAGCAGTTGCCGTTGCAAGCGACCGTCGTGGCCCAGGCTGAGGCCGCTCGTCACGCCGCTGAAGCGCGCAGCATCTTTCCTACTGATGCGGTTCAGATGCGGGATAATGGAATAACTATCCATTCCCAACGCAAACAGTCGGTCCAGCTGGCTGTGTGCGTAGGGCCGGTTTCTCTCGAGCGCCTGCCTGAGGTCCCGGATCTTACCATCGTTGACCAGCATCCAGGGCATGTCGCCAAACATGATTCCGTCGAGATCGGTATCGCGCATGGGATCCACCTTCCCTGTGAACACGTTGGAGGTTGCATATATGGGGATATTGAGCGCGCGATAAAAATTCAGCTGTGGCTTGATCAAGCGCGCACGTTTCGCGTCGGCGATGAGAAAGATGAAATCGACATCTTCCCGGCGCCGTGGCTCAAACTTGAGCTTCATCCCCAGTCTGGTTTCCAGTGTTCGTTTGCGCGCCTCGCTCTGGGTAATATTGAGCAGTTGCTTGATCGGTTTTGACTGATCGTTCTGCGCAGGATTGTAGGGAACGGAAGCAAGCAGTATGCCACCCAGCTGCTGCCAATAGTTCGTGAACGCTCCCAGCATGCGTTGACCCCAATCAGTGCTTGCGTAGAGTACAGCTGCTTGGCGGTAGCCGTCGAGATAAGCGCGCTCGGCCGCTTGCCTCGCCTCTTGTTCCGGTGGTAATCCGAACTGAAATACGTAGCCGGGCAAGGGCTCGGTATTTTCGCGAGTGTGGCCGAGCAGCACGGTGGGGACTATGAGGGCGACCTGTTGCACCACGGCGTCAACGGCCTGGCGCCCGAGCGGGCCTATGATCAGCTGCGCACCGTCACGGACTGCCTGGGTGTAGTACTCTGGTGCACGCGACGAATCACCGCCGATGTCATAGATTTTGATCTTAGGTTTGTCGGGATCCGGGTTGGCCGCATCCACTGCCAGCACACCGTCGCGCACTGCCTGTGCAGCGATCGCGTAGCTTGAGCTCAACGGAAGGAGCAGCGCGATACGGTCTATCCGGCCGACCAGCCCCGGCTTGGAGCTCGACAGCTCGACTAGAAGCAAATCGGAAGCGGGGTGGGACGGATAGGTTTGCCTCCACACACGGATGGATTTGGCGAGCAGGCCCGGACGCCCGGAATTCTCGATCACTTCGATCGCGAGCGCGACCCAACCGGCTAGCACGGGATCGGTTGAAGTCTGCAGCTCGCGTTTCAGTGTTGCGCGCGGCAGTGAGTTCAGGATCTCCCATAGTTGCAGTTGATTGTCCGCAATTGCATCCTTGCCGGCGGTGTATTGTTCGCGCACAATCAAATTCTTTACCGCCCCTATCGGGTCGCCCAAGCCCAGCTCCGCGGCCGCACGTACGCGGTAAATATCGGCCAGTAGAGCGGGATCAAGATTTCGAGTTCGTTGGGCCTCGTTCAAGAGGCGGAGCGCATCGTCGTAGGCGCCAGCGTAAGACGCGATCTGTGCTTCAATAATGTGCTTGCGCGCGCGCAGAGCAGGATCAAGGCGCGCAGTGTCGATCTCCTGGATCTTTACACGAGCCTCGGCAATCTGTCCCGCTTTGACCAGCGTCTCTACAGCCTTGAGCTGCAAGCCCTGCTTCTGGCGATCCTCGGCCTGTGCCGCTGCGCGTTCGTACTCTTGTGCGGCCCGCACGTACTCGCCAGTACGTTCCGCCTTTTCGGCGGCAGTGGCGGCGGGTGGTTGTTTTGCCGGGCGTTCAGTAGGAACGCTTTGGCAAGACTGTAGAGCAAGAACGCCGCTTGCGACGAGCATTACGGCCAACATCTGGGTTCTGGAGCGCGGTTTCATGACAAATACTGTTCAAGCTTCATCTATAATAGAGTATCCAAAGTGGCTAAAGCGGTGTCAAACAATAGCGCCCTATTATACGTAGTAGCTACGCCAATCGGTAACCTGGAAGATATCACACGTCGGGCGGTACGCGTGTTATCGGAGGCAGATCTGATCGCTGCCGAGGACACGCGCCACAGCAAGAAACTGCTGCAGCACCTGGGGATCTCGGCCAAAACCATTGCATTTCATGAGCACAATGAACCCACCAGAACACCGGAGTTGCTGGGCCTCCTGCGCGACGGGCAGTGTGTCGCACTGATTAGTGACGCCGGTACACCTCTTGTCAGCGATCCGGGGTACCGGCTTGTGCGCGCGGCGCATGCCGCCGGTATTCGTGTAGTGCCGGTGCCGGGTCCTTGCGCTGCCGTGGCGGCATTGTCCGTCGCCGGGTTGCCCACCGATCGTTTTGTGTTCGAGGGATTTCCGCCGCCGCGTACACGGGCACGCGACGCCTTTTTCAAGAGGCTCAAGGATGAACCGCGCACGTTGATTTTCTATGAAGCCCCGCACCGGCTGAGGGTTTCTTTGAACGCAATGACAGCGGCTTTTGGTCCTGGGCGCGAGGTCGTGGTGGCACGCGAGCTTACCAAGAAGTTTGAAACCATCCTGACCGGTACCCTCGGCGAGCTTGGCGCGGTGTATGTGTCCCAGCGCGACGCACGGCCGCGAGGCGAGTTCGTAATACTAGTGCATGGTGCCGCGCCGAGCGCAGCGCGCACACCCAGCAGTGAGGCAGAGCGCGTATTACGGGCGTTGCTGTGCGAACTGTCGGTCAAGCAGTCCGCTGCGCTGGCCTCCGAAATCACCGGCGTGAGCCGGCGCAAGCTCTATCAGTTAGCGCTATCATTGCAGCGGCGCTAGCAAGATGCGCAAAAGGTCCTTCCATGCACTGCCCCGAAAAACTCTCGCCATAGCCCGGTACGTGCCGAGCATTTCCTTCTTAGATACGCCGCGAAACCCTGCGGTGCGACGCACTCGAGCTTCGCTTACAGGACCGGGGCTCGCCTTCCTGGGCTGCGCCCCGGCTGCTGCGCTTGACACTTTTGCAGGGAGCCAAATGGGAGCGCCGCGCCCGACCACCAGGGTGCACGCCCAGGAGGGCGGGCATCAAACACCGGGGCGTGCCGTCCGTAGCACGCCCATTCACCGGGAAAATCCCTGCGCTTCGCACTCCCTGC
>JBHHZP010000058.1:0-20728 GCA_046758085.1 Acidiferrobacterales bacterium | reverse complement strand
GAGAGTACATAATGGTCGCGCTGTGGCGGGATACGCCTAACGCTGGGATGTTACATCTTGAAACGGCTTTCGTAGGATTGTGGCATCCAGCCGTGTCTGATGTGCACAGTGTAACCGGCCGAAAATGAAAGTCCCAGTTGCAGCCGATCGGCTTGGCACGTCACGCACGGGAAAATCGTAATGGATAGTTGTAAAGGTCGGGAAGCCGAAGCACTTGTTTTTTCGGAGACGTAAGCCCCCCGATTCGTGACTACGTCAACGCCAATATGCGTGTAAAGTCTGGCGATATAAGTTCTCGAATTCCGCGGCGATTTTTTTCCAGCTATAAATATCGTACACTTTCTCATATGCACTAGTTGTCAGTCTCGCTCGGAGGTTTCCATTCCCAAGGAGTGCCTCGATGCTGTGTGCAAGCTGATGCGGACTTCTCGGATCGACTAGCATACCGGTATGGTTATTTTCCACCACCTCGATAATGCCCCCTATACGGGTCGCGATCACGCACACCTGTGCCGCGGAGGCCTCAAGGAAAACGACGCCTTGTCCTTCGGTATCACCGGAGACGGCCATAACCGATGGACCAACAAAAAGATCCGCGGCGGCGTAGAAATCAGGCAGCTCGTTATTTGGAACCGGCCCCCAGAACGTGGTGCGGTCTGATAAGCCCAGCTCCTCACTCCTTGTCTTAAGCGCCGTCTCTTGCTCGCCGCTGCCTACGATCCAGAGTTTGGTCCTGGCCTGCATACCCGCGGGGAGCAATGAAAACGCCTGTATAAGATCATCGACGCCCTTTTTTTCGACTAAACGGCCGACAAAGAGGACGACGTTGTCATCAGGCCCTAATCCCTGGCGCAACCGATTGCGGTTCCCCGACGCGAATCGCTCGATTTCGACCCCCATGGGAATAATCTGCGGTCGGGGAACCGAGGCGCCGTCACCCACGGCATCTGAGCTTGCGCGCGTATTCGAGGTCCACGCGTCGCTTCGGCGCAACGTGAAGCGCTTGATTTTTCCGAGCAGGGTGCCCTGGAGTGCAAAAACATCACCTCCGTGAACGGTTGTTATTACTGGTATTTTCCGGAAGAACTTAATCAGAACGGCGATCGTACCCTGAGGCAGGAGCCAATGTGCGTGCAGGATGTCAGGCTGTATTTCCCGCATTAGGCGCAGCAAGGAGTAGGTCATGGAGATCAGAAAAAACGGGACCTGCGCCCACAGTAGTGGATTACGTTTGAGGTTAGGGAGGATTCCCGACCCATACGCAAGCCGCTGCCACGTCCCCGGAAAATAACGGAATCGATGCACGGTAACTCCTTTTTCTGTCTCCGATCCAGATTCCCGGTGCGCTGGTGCGAGCACGTGCACCTCGAGCCCACGCTTGTACAGGCTCTCGGCAAGGTAGCGCAAGAACACGGACGCTGTATCATCGGCGCTTCGCGGATAGCTCGACGCAAGCATGATTACCTTGAGTGGATGTTCCCTGCCCATCGGTCAAGTACCGGTGTGCCTACAATCCTGTCGTGCAATATGTATGGTGTTGCAGCTATCCACTGGTGGAGGGTCCGTTGAGTCGCGACTGAGCGCCACGATCGGCGACTATTTGAGCTTGCTGTAGAGCAGATTAGTGATCTGTTCGGAGACCAGCCCGATAAGAAATATGAGGATAGAGGTAATCAATAGCAAAGCGCTCATATTCGTGAAACGGGAATGCATGAAATATGTATAAAAGTAGTAACCCAGCCCCAGGCTGAAGAAGGCAGCGCTAATAGGTACGAAGAGCTTAAGGGGCGAGTACAATGTGCCGACGCGAAAAATGATCAGCAAGAAACGCACGCCGTCACGGATTGGCTTGATATGACTCTTCCCCTGTCGCACGCGAGCGCGAATCGGGATATACCCCACTGGATAACCGGCCCGGAAAAAAGACATAGTGATTGTCGTCGGGTATGAAAAGCCGTTCGGCAGCAGGTACAAGAACTCTCGAAACTTTTCGGCCTTTACCGCACGTAAACCCGAGGTAAGATCTTCGATTTTTCGGCCCACCATCCAGCTGGCCACCCGATTGTAAATCGCGTTGGCACCCCATCTACCGATGTTCGCATGCGTGCTCGCATGGCGCGCTCCCACGACCATGTCGAAGCCTTCGTCCAGCTTCGACAGCAGATCGGGGGTGTCCGTAGGGTCATGCTGGCCGTCGGCATCCATGAAAATCAGGGTACTACCCTGCGCCACGCGCGCACCGGTTTTCACGGCGGCGCCATTTCCCATGGTGTAGGGATGCGATACGAGAACAACCTGGTGCTGTTCACAGACGACGGCTGTTTCATCCGTTGAGCCATCGTTGACCACAACGATCTCGGTATCCGGCAGGGTTCTTCTTAGCACGGGAAGTAACCGCGCCAGATTTTGCGCCTCATTCTTTGCAGGTATTACAATGGAAACATTGCCCATGCGAGCTTATCATTCCTTTTATGGTCGGCTGCAATAGTTCGCAATAGCTGAATGGGGGGCAGCAGAGTTCGCCTGCCGCCAGGTCCAGCGACCGGCCGTGACAGATTGTAATTTGAAACTGGATGTTAACCGCTTTTATCCCGCCCCGTAAAATCACTCCGACAGCCCAACGGCTTCAGAGGAAGCTAGGGAGACCGTCCTTGCAGGTCTGGACTTCGGACCGGGACGCTGGATATTTCCCCCGCGGTAGGCCCGTGTGCTCGACGAAACCTCGCAGCTGCACCTGCCTAGCTTTCACCCTGCTGCGGCTCTCCGATTTCTTTTTTGCGTTTTTCTATGGCGACTGCAAGCTCCGCGATCTCTTTGTCGCGGGGGTGCTGATTGTCCCGATTGGCCTTACGTAGCCGATCCAACGTAAACTCCGCGTTTTCTATTTGCCCAAGTTGCAGAAACACGCTCGCAATCTGGAACAAAGGATGTAAGTAGTTGCGATCGTCATAATAAGCTCGTTCCAGCTCATTGAGGCCATCAAGGATTTGACCTTTCGCAATCAGGGTAAGACCGAGCAGGTAATAGTAAAATGATCGAGTTTGCGAGCGTTGCATATGGTTGATTGCCGTACTCAACCAGGCCTCCATCGGCGCTTGCAGCTGCGAGCAGTCGCGGGCAATACAGTTGCCGACGTAGTCGAGGGAGAGCTGGGTTAACGGCGAGGCCGGTCTTTTGGCAAGCAGGCTCAGTGTGTCCGATTGTACGCGCGGGCTGAGAGGTTCTCCAAGCCTCATGGCCAGTACCTGCATGTTGATCTTGTAGGCAGGCTCCTCGGGCGCCAGTGCCGCTGCCCGGCGAATCGCGTCCATGGCTTCCCGGTACTGGCCCTGGGCATACAACAAGGAGCTCAACATTGCCTGCGCCCGGGCCGAGCGCGGGTGATGGAGTGCTTCATAGCGAGCAAGACTATTGTAATCGGCCCACTGGCTGGCGCGCAGCCATGTGGTCCCAACGAAGAGCATCACGATGACCGGATACAGGACCCAAAGTCTTTGGTGGCCAAGTCTCTGACTGCCCCAGCCCAATAAATAGACGACCGCAACGAGAACTCCGGCGCTCGCGAGATAATTTCGATGCTCGTGGGCGATTTCCAGGGGGATAATAGTGGATTCGAGCAAATGACTCACGAAGAACCACAATATGCCGATTGTTAGCAGCGCGTGCTTTTTTCGCACGTAAAGCGCAAGCACTAACAACGCTATGAGACCTAGCAGGGACGGCAGTGTGGTCCACGGCTGAAACAGGGACGTGGAAATAACGATATCGTCATGGTGCAGGCCGAATGCGTGGATTCGAGGCAACAAGATCAGCGACAGGTAAAAAAACAACACTCGTCCCTCGGTCATCAAGCGCTCCGGCGGGCTAAAGGGGCGGCCTTGGTAACCGAGCAGCGCATAGTAGACCGCCCATACCAGCAACAGGCTTGAGGCAACGATTCCGATTGCAATCAGCGCACGCTTAATGTTCGATGACAGCCGTGGCCATCGGGACCATGGCGTTTCGTTGGCGAACAGCGTGCCTTCGAGTACCAGCGCATACAACGGCATCAGTACGGCGTTTTCCTTGCTGAATAACCCCAGCGCTCCAAACGCTGGAACGCCGATTCCGATGAGCCAGACCCCGGCGCGACGCCGGTCGACCACGAGGTTGCGCCCTATCAGGTAACAAATCAGCGCCAGTAGCGTGAACAGCGCTGACAGGCTCGTCATTCGCTGAACGATATAAAGGACGCTCGTGAAGTTGATAGGATGTACGATCCACAGCAGGGCGATGGCGCCTGCTAAAAGATCGTTCTTGCTCAATACTCCGTGGCGGCCAGATTCTTGTGGGCCGGCCCGCCCCATTTGATCGAGGCGCCCTAGGATCAACCGCACCAGCCAGAACAGCAACAGGCCGTTGAGGACGTGGATCCCGAGGTTGGTCAATTTTAGCGGGGTGGTATCGGCGAAGTTGCCGGCAAAGTAGTAGTTGAGGGCAAAACTCAGCATGCTGATCGGGCGCAGCAGCGGGCCCGACTGCACCGCGAAACTGGCGTGATTCAGGTCTTGATAGCTCAGTGAGTCTATGCGCAGGTACGAATTTCGAACGATATTGCTGCGATCATCGAATACGTACGGCCCGGAAATGCCCGGCAGATAAACGGCTGCCGCTAACACGAGCACCAATGCGAGCAGTGCGAGGGCTACGCGGCGCGTGTTCACAGTCATAGGTCTTTCGGTACCGGAAAAAACAAGGGCGGCATAAGCCGCCCTTGTAGTTTACGACAGATTATCCAGTCGCGAATTTAGTTCTTTGGTAGATACTTCTGGGGCAGGCCGTTGGCGGCGCTCGGCGCCCATTCAAGAGCGGCGCCCCTGCTGGTCGGTGTATAAATGACGCGCGTACCGCCCGCATCTCCGAGCTCGTTCACGTTCTTCAGGTCTACCCAGATTACGCCGTTCGCCTGCACTGCAACCTGAGAGACGTACTTGGCGCTATAGCTGCCGGCTCCGGCCAGACCCAAAGAGACGTGAGTAGCCGGCACCAGGGTCAGGCTGCCCACCTCACTAAAGGCGACATCGACCGCCGTTCTGGCCGCGCTCGCCATGCTGGCCGCTTCCGAGACCCGCGAGCGAATGGTGTAATCCTGGTAAGCGGGTACTGCAATCGCCGCCAGGATGCCGATGATCGCGACCACGATCATCAACTCGATAAGAGTAAAACCTTGTTGGACCTTCTTCATTTGGAGCCTCCAAAAAATCAACGGGTTACAACTTATAAGACGCCGCGAAAAAAACCGGCCCAACCCATGGTCAGGACCGTTAACGCATTTGAGGCCCCCAAGTCCGTTTAGGGCCGATGCTTTCCGTGACATCCTCGTTTACAGTCGTAGCAAAGCTGTGCTGTGTGTCAAATCCTAACAGCTGGTGCTACAGATGCCATTGAAGAAGTGCAGGAATTGTGCCATATACTACCTCCTGCGGACCGGCGGCAAGTACTCGGACAAAAATCTCAATGACTCAATCGCTTCGATCATAACGGTCATGGGCGTCGGCGGTCTAGGGCGCGCAAAGTGACGAATTTCGTCACCTACGGGCGTGACGCTCCGCGTCACATCACAGATTTCTCGCCGCAACTCGGCGACAAACTGTCGACCCGGGCCGCCGGCCGGACCTACTCGATACCCAGTTTTTCGAGCTTGTAGCGCAGTGCCCGGAACGTGATGCCCAGCAGCTTGGCCGCCGCCGTCTTATTGCGGTTGGTCTTGGCCAGCGCCTGCTCGATGGCGCCGCGTTCCACCTGCTCCAGATAGTCCTCCAGCGAACCGTCGGCGGAGAAATCGGGATGGGTCATGTCGGCGGCCGGCTGCGAATCTTCGCGCAGCTGCAGGTCATCCGCAGAGATCTCCTGGCCGTCACACAGGGTGAGGGCGCGTTCCAGTATGTTCTCAAGCTCGCGCACGTTGCCGGGGAAGGCGTAGTGCGATAGCGCCTCCAGCGCGTGTGGCGACAAATGCGGCACGGGCATACCCTGGGTCTCGGCCAGGCGCTGGCACACAGCTTCGGCCAGCAACGGAATGTCTTCGGGGCGCCCCCTGAGACTGGGCACAGGCAGCTCGATCACGTTCAAGCGGTAGTACAGGTCCTGGCGAAATCTTCCTTCCTTTACAAGCTCATGCAGCTTCTTGTGGGTGGCGCTCAGGATACGCACATCGACCCGGATTTCGGTCTGTGTGCCCACCGGGCGTATCGACTTCTCCTGGATCGCCCGCAGCAACTTGACCTGCATATGTACCGGCAGATCGCCGACCTCGTCGAGGAACAAGGTGCCGCCATCGGCGGCCTTGAACAGGCCCTCTTTGTCCTGTACCGCTCCAGTGAAACTACCCTTCTTGTGCCCAAAAAACTCACTTTCCATGAGCTGCTCGGGTATTGCCCCGCAATTGACCGGGACGAACGGCTTAAATCCACGGGGGCCGAGCTCGTGGATCAATCGTGCAGCGAGCTCCTTGCCCGTCCCCGATTCACCGCTGATATAGACTGGGGCCTGGCTGCGGGCAAGCTTTTCGATCATGGCGCGCACTTTACGGATCGCGGGCGATTCACCCAGCAGCTCGCGTGTGCCCAACTGCTCGGTCTTGGGTGCCGGGGCCTGGCTTACCTTGAGCGCGCTGCGCACGATGCTCCGCAAGTCATTGAGATCAAGGGGTTTTGATACAAAATCGAAGGCGCCGGCCTTGAGCGCGGCGATCGCTGTTTCCATGTTCCCATGGGCCGTGATCACGGCGACTGGCAGCTGCGGGTGTTTGTCCTGGATATGGCGCACCAGATCGATACCGTTGCCATCCGGCAACCGCATATCGGTCAGGCACAAGTCGAACCGAAAGTCCTGGAGTAGATGGCGCGCTTCGTCCAGATTGGCCGCCGCGCGTGTCTCCAGGTTCATCCGGCCGAGTGTCAGCTCGAGTAGCTCCCGGATGTCCGGCTCGTCATCAATGACAAGTACCTGTTTCTTATTCATAAAATCCCTAATTCGCTACATTCGTCGGCACGGGCGAAAGTGATGTGAAAGCGACTGCCTGCGCCTCCGGGCCCCGGAAAATAGTCCACCGCGGCCCCGTTTCCTTCACACAACTCACGTGCAATATACAGGCCAAGCCCGGTGCCTTTGGGGGTAGTGGTGAAAAAGGGCTCGAAAATCTTGTCGCGAATCTCCACCGGTACCCCCTTGCCCCAGTCGATGACATCCAGAAACGGTCGCCCATTCGGACCGGTGCCGCATTGGTACTTCACCAGCAGGCTGCCGTTGTACGGCGGGCTGTTGCGTAGCGCATTTTGCGACAGATTGCCGACGATCTGGTAGAACTGGTCTGGATCTATGCATACCTGCAAGCCGTCCGCGCCGTAGACCGCGAACCCCTCGCGCGGCACGCCGAGGGTGTCGGCGAAATGCTGCATGAACTCTTCGAGCCATGGCTGCAGTGGGAGCTTGACCGGATTCACTTTGTCGCGCCGGCTGAGCTGGGTAATGTTCTCCACAATTACATTCATCCGCTGACTTTGCTCCGAGATGATACGCACCAAGCGCATTTCCTCTGCGCCTTGCGGGGCGGCTTCGCCGAGGAGCTGGGCGGCATTGGCGATAGCCCCCAGGGGGTTGCGGATCTCATGGGCGATGCTGGCCGTCAATCGCGCCAATGCCGCCATCTTCAGTTGCTGCGCCTGCTGCCTGAGCATGGCCGCATCCTCCAGGAATATCAGGGTTCCTGTCTGACGCGGAGGCTCCCCAAGCATGATAAACCGGGAGATCAGCGTATAGCCGCTCTCGACCTTCAATGGTGTGCGCGTGGGTCTTGTCGGGTTTGCCGCCCATTGCGCTAGCTGGGCTGCCAGCTCGGCCGACACGCTCGCCAGCGCAGCCCGGCCGGACCCTTGCGGTATTCCCAGAAAGGTCTCCGCGGTCCGATTCATCATCCGAATACGCCCGTCGCGGTCACACACCAGCACGCCCGAGTGCAGACGCTGAATGACGAGGGCATTGAGTTGCGTGAGGTTGGCCAAATCGACGCCGCGCCGCTCGGCCAGAGCCTCGGTCGCGCGCAAGCGGGTGGCGAGGGTGTAGCCCAGCATTGCCGTGGCGAACAGCCCAATGCCCAGCATACCTACCTGCGGGTATCCCTGTATGACCTCGTTCATGTTCACTTCCGCCCGGGTCCACCATCCCCACGAGTGCTCGACCAGTGCGGCCAGCGTGGCGAGCGCGGCGTAGAAGATCGTGAGCTTTTTGCCCAGCATCAAGCTGCCTGCGGCAACGGCGACGAGCAGCAGCAGCCCTAGCCCGCTGGGCAGCCCCCCGCTCGCGTGCATGAGAAGCGTGATCAGAGTGATGTCACCGAAGATCTGCATGGTTGCCTGGGTGTCGAAGTCAGGCCGGCCGCGATGAATCGTGATCAGCGACACGATGCCGAGGGCAGCGTAGATCAGGCTGCTCACAAGAAAAAGCTCAGGCGAGGTGACCCCAAAGGGGTGGATGCGCACTGATGCCAGCGCCAGGACAGCGGCCCCGCCAGAGACAGTCAGGCGGTAATAGTTGTAAAGCGCGAGCAGCTTCCAGTTTTGTGCAGCGACGGCGGCCTGGCTGGCGACGTGAGCAGGTACCGGTGTGACCATCCTTTTGTCTATAGCATCCATAGCCCTTCAAGTAGCATAGCTTTTGGCTGATGGCAAAAGCGCGAACGTCATCTCTGTGTCGAAGTAACCGCGGGGCCTGGGTTCGCCCCGATCGTTACGGCACCTTTTACAGACTCGTGACCGAGGGCGACACGGTTCGTTGTAATGCTTCGGCGACGTGTTTCTTGCCTCTGATTGAATCTCATCGCCGTCTACCCCTAAGTATACGATGTCGGCAAGGCGTATGCAGTGTGTCATCGCGCGCTTCCCGGCTTGGATTCGCGACGCTGCGGCACAGGCATCGGTCTCTATCAGCAGGCGAGTGCAGTCGCCCGGGGCCCCGTTATGGCGCACGCCGGGGTCCCCGCCAAAGTGCGGTATACCAGCACCGAGCAGGGTGAGTAGGTGTAACGGCTCGGGGTGAGGTGGGGGTGTCGCGAGCATCCGGTAATGCTCGCGCCGCCGAACGGGCAGCCCCAGGATGGCTTGTCCCGGTCTTGCAAGTGGAGCAGGACGCGAAACGCTGCAAGTTGGTCGGGGTGCGAGGGTGAGCCGGGACCGAACGTCCGGTGAACGTTCACAGCCCGGCGAACGCCCGGCGCGCGGAATGCGCCGGGCCGGGAATCCGATTACCCCAACAGGGATGTTGGTCGGGGTGAGAGGATTTGAACCTCCGGCCCCTGCCTCCCGAAGGCAGTGCTCTACCAGGCTGAGCTACACCCCGAAACCGGTCGCGGTCAGTAGTCGCGATGAATGGAAAAATAGGCCAGATCGAGCAGGGCTTGTTTGAATGGCGAGCCCGGAATTGCAGCGAGCGCCCGACGCGCCAGGCTCGCCTCGACTTCGGCCTTGCGCGCAGTGTACGCGATGGATCCGGTTGACTCAATTGCGCCGATGACCGCATCGATTTGCTCGAGACCGCCGCGTTCAATAGCGTTCCGCAACAATCGTCGCTGCGCCGCGTCGCCCTCGTTGAGTGCGTGAATCAAAGGCAGCGTTGGCTTGCCTTCTGCCAGGTCATCGCCGATGTTCTTGCCGAGCGTGTGGTTGCCTGCGCTGTAGTCAAGCACGTCATCGATCAATTGAAACGCCGTGCCCAGGTGTATGCCATAGCTTGCCATCGCCACTTGGGTCTCCGTAGCCTGCGCCGCAATGACCGCGCCCAACTGTGCAGCGGCCTCGAACAGCTTTGCGGTCTTGCTGCGAATCACCTGAATGTACTGTTGCTCCGTGATGTCCGGATCGTGGCAGTTCAACAACTGCAGCACCTCACCCTCGGCGATCATGTTGGTCGTTTTCGCGAGGATCTCCATGACTCGCATGCTATCGACCTCGACCATCATTTCGAACGCACGCGAGTACAGGAAATCTCCGACCAGTACGCTCGCCTCGTTACCCCAGATCGCGTTCGCCGTCGATCGCCCGCGGCGTAGCTGCGAAGCGTCCACGACGTCGTCATGCAAAAGCGTAGCGGTGTGAATGAACTCGATAACGGTCGCGAGCTGAATGTGATCGCGGCCGCGGAAATCGAACGCCTTGGCGCTAAGCAACACCACGATCGGCCGCAGTCGTTTGCCCCCGCTGTTGACGATGTAGGCGCCGAGCTGGCTCACCAGCACCACGTCCGAGCGCAGGCGCTCCTGGATCTCGCGGTCGACGGCCCGCATCTCCTCGCCGACCAGGGTGCGTACGCTGGCGAGTTCGTCGGCGATAGGCTGGGTTTGTATTTGCGGCATAGGGAAGCCATGCTAGGGGCCGGTCTGGCGGGCGTCAAGCGGTTTGACCTGGTGCCGGCGACACATTAGAATTCTCGCCCTTTGGAGCGCGCAGGCCAAGGTGGCCGCTGCGCCGGTCCAGACCTCTGGTTGGAGCACGACCATGTATGCGGTGATTAAATCGGGCGGCAAGCAGTACCGCGTGGCGGTGGGCGACGTGATTCGCGTGGAGCGGCTGCCGGCGGCCCCCGGCGAGTCGGTCAACCTCGACCAGGTCTTGCTCGCGGGCGAAGGCGCGGATGTACGTATCGGTGCCCCATTATTGAAGGAATCAGTCACCGCGACCGTCAGGGGCCATGGCCGGGGCGAGAAACTGCACATTTTCAAGATGCGGCGGCGGAAGAACTCGCGAACACGTACGGGACACCGGCAGGCCTACACGGAGTTAGAGGTCACGGGCATCGGTGGCGTGACCAAAGCCAAGGCTGCGGCACGCAAGGCCCCGGCTGGGCCAGCGCCCGAGGAGCCGGCTGCACCGCCGCCGGCCGACAAAACAGATAGCGACTGAGGATATCGAGATGGCCCACAAAAAGGCGGGGGGTAGCTCCCGTAACGGAAGAGACTCGGAATCCAAGCGTCTCGGTGTCAAGCGTTTCGGCGGCGAGCAGGTGCTGGCGGGCAACATCCTGGTGCGACAGCGCGGCACCAAGTTTCACCCGGGCCTAAATGTCGGGATCGGCAAGGACGACACCCTGTATGCGAAGGTGAAAGGGCGTGTGGTTTTCGAAATCAAGGGCCGGCGTGAACGTAAGACCGTACGCATAGTGCCGGACTGACGCGGCGCTGCACCGCCGCCACGGACTGGACCCCGCTTTGTGGCCGAAGCGGGGTTTTTTATTAGCAAAACAGTGAAAAGTGGCAAAGTTCAAGTAACAAGGATAGGGATCGAAGCTACTGAACGGGGGTACTTGTAACTTGCTACTTGCTACTTGAAACTTCAGTTATGAAATTCGTCGATGAAGCAAGCATTCGCGTCGAAGCCGGTGACGGTGGCAACGGTTGCCTGAGCTTCCGGCGCGAGAAGTTCATACCACGTGGTGGGCCGGACGGTGGTGATGGCGGCAACGGCGGCAGCGTTTACATAGTGGGCCGGGCCGCGCTCAACACCCTCGCCGACTTTCGGCATGCAAGGCTGTTCCGGGCCGAGCGCGGTCGCAATGGAAGTGGTCGCAACCGCACAGGCCGCTCCGGTGAGGATCGGTTGGTGGACATGCCGGTGGGCACCTTGGTGCGCGACGCGCGTACCGGCGAGCTCATCGGCGATCTCGCGCGCGAGGGCGCCACTTTGCTCGTGGCGCACGGCGGCAAGGGCGGCCTCGGCAATGCCCGCTTCAAATCCAGCACCAATCGCACCCCGCGCCGCACCACCACGGGCAAACCCGGAGAGCAGCGCCAGCTCGCACTCGAGCTGCAGGTGCTGGCCGATGTCGGCCTGCTGGGCCAGCCCAATGCGGGCAAGTCCACGTTTCTGCGCGCCGTCTCGGATGCCCGTCCCAAGGTGGCGGGCTACCCGTTCACGACACTGTACCCGCAGCTCGGCGTGGTGTGGGTCGAGCCGCATCGCAGCTTTGTCGTCGCCGATATACCGGGCCTGATCGCGGGCGCGGCGCAGGGCGCGGGCCTGGGAGCGCGCTTCCTCAGACACCTGGCGCGCACACGTATATTGCTGCACCTGGTGGACATCGCGGCGTTTGATGAGACCAGCGAGATCGTGGCCGGCGTGAGCGGCGTGGTCGATGAGCTGGCGCAGTACAGCGCCGCGCTCGCCTCGCGCGAGCGCTGGCTGGTCTTGAACAAGATCGATCTGGTCCCGCCGCAAGAGCTCGAGCAGCGCTGCAACGCCCTGGGGCGGGCGCTCGGCTGGACGGGTCCGGTATTCCGCATTGCGGCCATCAGCGGTGATGGGTGTCGTGCGCTAGCGCGCTCGCTGATGCAGCGTCTCGATACCATCAACAAGGAAACAGATATCCATGTCGCACACGCAGGGCGCTGAGTCGCGCCGCGCCCTGACCGCGGCTCGTAATGTGGTGATCAAAATCGGCACCGCCGTGTTGACGCGCGATGGTCTGGGTCTCGACCGTGGCGCCATTTCGAACTGGGTGGTGCAAATGGCGGCCTTGCGCCAACGCGGGCTGCGCCTTGTGCTGGTGACTTCGGGATCCATCGCTGCCGGGATGCAACGCCTCAAGCGCCGCACCCGGCCACACGCGCTCTATGAGCAACAGGCGATGGCCGCGGTGGGGCAGATGGAGCTGGTGCGGGCCTACGAGTCCTCGTTTCAGGAGTATGGGCTGCACACCGCGCAGATACTGCTCACCCATGACGACCTGAGTAATCGTCAACGCTATCTTAACGCGCGCAGCACCTTGCTGGCGCTGCTGCGCCTGGGGGTGGTCCCGGTGGTCAATGAAAACGATACGGTTGCCACCGATGAGATCCGTTTCGGCGACAATGACACGCTGGCAGCGCTCGTGGTCAACCTGGTGGAAGCCGACCTGCTTGTGATACTGACCGACCAACCGGGGCTGCTCGATCGCAACCCGCGCCTGTACGAGCACGTCAAGCTGATTCCGGAGGCGGATGTCGGCGATCCGCGCCTGGCGGCGGCGGCCGGTGACTCGGGAGTACTGGGCCGTGGCGGCATGCGCACCAAGCTGCTCGCGGCCGAGAAGGCCGCGCGCTCGGGGGCCTGCACCGTGATCGGTCCGGGACGGGATCCGGATGTATTGTTGCGTATCCTCGACGGGGAGCAGGTCGGGACCTATCTCAAGCCGGCGCAGGGCCGCATCGCGGCCCGCAAGCAATGGCTTGCGGGCCATCTGCAAGTACGCGGCAAGCTGTTTCTGGATGAAGGTGCGGCGACGGCCATTCGCAGCGCTGGCAAAAGCCTGCTAGCGGTGGGCGTCAAGGCCATCGAAGGAGACTTTGCCCGCGGAGAGATCGTCGTCTGCCTCGACCCCCACGGACGCGAGGTGGCACGCGGCCTGGTGAATTACAACGCCGCTGAATCCGCGCGCATTATCGGTCATCCCAGTGACCAGATTGAAACCATTCTCGGGTACGTGGACGAACCCGAGCTCATTCACCGGGACAACATGGTGTTGATGTAGGGTGGCGCGCTTTGCGTTAACCTATAAAGTTACCCGCCCAGCGCGCGCACCTTGGTATTCAGCCGGCTCTTGTGGCGTGCCGCCGCGTTTTTGTGCAGCACGCCCTTGCTAGAGCCGAGATCGATTATTGGGACTGCCTGCTTGTACGCTTCCCGGGCGGCGACCTGATCTTCCTCGGCGATGGCCTGGCGCACCATCTTAATATAAGTACGCACTTTCGAGCGCAGGCTGACGTTGCGTGGACGGCGCCAGGCCGCCTGGCGCACGCGTTTTCTCGCTTGGGCTGTATTGGCCAAAGGTTCTACCCTAGAGTCTGAAAGGCGCGCCACTATGCGGATTTTGCCCGAGTTTGTCAATCCCCGGGCATCGCGGTTCCGCGCTTACGGCGTAATGCGCGGCGCGCGCAGATCGCTTATGATCGGCGCTTTTCACCCACACCGGAGACGGGCGCACCCCTGACCACCCTGGTGTCACGCACGCTGCTCAAGTCCACCGCCGTCACCGGCGGCATGACCCTCATTTCGCGCATCACCGGTCTGCTGCGGGATGTGGCCTTTGCTCATGTCATCGGGGCCAGCGCCGGCGTGGCGGCCGATGCCTTTTTCGTCGCCTTCCGTGTCCCCAACTTCTTCCGCCGCATCTTTGCCGAAGGCGCGTTCTCGCAGGCATTCGTGCCGGTGTACTCCGAGCACAGCGACCGTGTCACCGCACAGGAGCGACAGGCTTTCCTCGATCACGTCAGCGGTGCGCTCGGGGCGATCGTCGTTGTCGTGACGCTGATCGGCGTCATCGCCGCGCCATTGCTGGTTACGATACTGGCGCCCGGGTTCCTCGGGACGCCGGAGAAGTATGAGCTCACGATACGGATCCTGCGCATCGTTTTTCCCTATCTCGCATTTATATCGCTGGTGGCGCTCGCGGCGGGGGTGCTGAATACCCACGGACGTTTCGCGGTGCCGGCCTTCACGCCGGTGTTGTTGAACCTGTGCCTGATCGCCGCCGCCCTGTGGCTCGCCCCCGCACTCGGCAACGCTGGGCTGGCGCTGGCCTGGGGTGTGTTGATCGCCGGCGTGGTGCAACTGCTGTTCCAGCTGCCGTTCTTGCAGCGCGTGCGTGCGCTGCCGCGCCCGCGCATCGCGTGGCGTAACCCGGGTGTGGCGCGCGTGTTCAAGCTGATGCTGCCCGCAGTGTTCGGCAGCTCGGTGGCTCAGATTAATATGTTGGTGAACACGCTGCTGGCGTCGTTTCTAGTGACCGGCAGCGTATCGTGGCTGTATTACTCCGACCGCTTGATGGAGTTTCCACTCGGCGTGTTCGGCATTGCCCTGGCTACGGTCATTCTGCCCACGCTGTCGCGTAAGCACATTAGTGCCTCGCGCGAGGAGTTTTCGCAACTGCTGGACTGGGCATTGCGCTGGGTGTGTCTCATCGCCATACCGGCTGCATTGGGCTTGATGGTGCTCGCCGGGCCCATTCTGGCGACCCTGTTTCAGTATGGACGCTTCACCCCCGTTGACGTCGAGATGACCGCGCGCGCCCTGATTGCCTTTGCGTTTGGCCTGCCCGGCTTCACTTTGGTGAAGATCCTTGCCTCCGGATTTTATGCGCGCCAGAATACGGGGACGCCGGCCCGGATTGCGGCAGTCAGCTTCGGCGCCAACATCGTACTGGCACTGGCGTTGGTCTACCCGCTGGCGCATGTGGGGCTTGCGCTGTCGATTTCGCTGTCGGCGTTCATTAATGCCGGGTGGCTGTTCCGGTTGTTGTACAAAGACCACGTGTACGTGCCCGCGAGCGGCTGGGGTAAGTTTTTCCTGCGCATCGCGCTGGCGAGCGGCGTTATGGCGCTGGTGATCGGCTGGGGCGCAGGCAGCCTGTCGAGTTGGCTGGAGGCGGATTTCCTCTCGCGGGTCGCGCGCCTGGTGCTCTGGATCACGACCGGCGTCCTGGTCTATAGTGCGTCGATCTTTATCCTGGGGATCCGGACCAAAGAGCTACTACTGGGCCGAAAGGGACAGCTTGAAAGTGATGGCTAGAGAATCAGCGATAGCCCAGATCGTACCGTGCGACGATCCGCGGGTGTTCACGCTGGCCGAAGCCCTGGAGTTGTTCCCGCTCGTGCGCCGCATCACCGAGGCGGCCTACCATGAGCTTGAGCCCGTGCGTCGCAAGCTCGAAGCCATGATCCCCACGAACCCACATATGCAGGATGTAGAACGCCAATACGAAATCATCGTCAAGGGCTGGGTCGGCAAGATGGAACGGCTCGGACTTGTGGTCAAGGGGCTTTGGCTGATTGATTTCGATACCGGCGACGGCTATCTGTGCTGGAAGTTTCCCGAGCTCAAGCTGGGCCACTATCATGCCTACCACGAGGGTTTCTCCGGGCGCCGGCCCATCCCCGAGGTCGTGGAAGAGCTCGATCCCGATTGGGCACACTGTTAGTCCTAGTTCCTCGCACCCTCGCGTTTCCCTGGCGCACCTGTCCGGCTTGCGGCTGGAACTTCTATCACCGACGCGTTAACCTTAGCCGTTTTGCGAAGCTGATCGGAAAGATAATGCACTGATATGGAACTCATACGAGGGCTGTATAACCTCAAGCCCCGGCATCGAGGTTGCGTCGCGACCATAGGAAATTTCGACGGCGTTCATCTTGGCCACCAGGCCGTCGTCGGCCAGCTCGCCGAGCGCGCGCAGGCGTTAGGACTGCCTACGCAGATCATTCTGTTCGAGCCCCAGCCACAGGAGTTCTTCCGCCCCCAAAGTGCCCCACCGCGGCTCACGCGTTTTCGCGAGAAGTGGCAGGCGCTGCGGCGCTACTCGGTCGATCGCGTGCTGTGCATTCGCTTCGATGCACGTTTCGCAGCCATGGAGCCGGAGGTGTTCGTAAAACGTGTGCTGGTGCAGGGCCTGGGAGTGCGTTATCTGGTCGTCGGGGATGATTTTCGTTTCGGCAAGAATCGGCGCGGAGACTTCGCTTTCTTGCAACGGGCGGGACAGGTGCACGGTTTCTGGGCGGTGAACATGCATGCCGTGGAGATCGATGGGGAGCGGGTCAGCAGCACCCGCGTTCGCCGGGCGCTCGCTACCGGCGACCTGGCAACTGCCGAGAAGCTGCTGGGGCGGCCGTACAGGATGTGCGGGCGCGTGGCGCACGGCAACAAACTCGGTCGCCGCATCGGCATGCCCACTGCCAACATCTATGTGCATCGCAAGGTCACGCCGATACGGGGCATCCATGTGGTGGAGGTCTTCGGGCTTGAGACCGAGCCACTGCCGGGTGTGGCCAACGTGGGAACGCGGCCGACCATCGGGGGAACGCGCACCTTGCTCGAGATCCATCTGTTGGATTTCGATGGCGACATCTACGGGCGTTATTTGAGTGTCAACTTCTTGCGCAAGCTCCGTGATGAGGAACGATTCGATTCACTGGAAGAGCTGAAAGATCGCATGTTTTCTGATCTCGAGGACGCGCGCGCATTTTTCCGGGACTACCATCCCCAAAAATCCCCGCTCGACAGCGGAGAGAACGTCGCATGAGCGGCGCAGGTTCGCGGCTCGCCAGCGCGAGGTTTAGGCGCCGGATTGTGCCGACTTTCTTCGTGCGCACTCAACCATCGCGACGACGCCCGATCGTCTGCGCGCTTTGGGCCGCAAGCCGGGTGGCTTGCTGGTGAGGCAGTTGTGGCAGATTACAAAGATACATTGAATCTCCCGCGCACCGATTTTCCCATGCGCGCCAACCTCGCCAAGCGCGAGCCGGGTTTTCTGCAGCGCTGGGAAGACATGAACCTGTACGTGAAGTTGCGCAGCGCGCGCAAGGGCCGGCCGCTCTATGTCCTGCACGACGGACCACCTTACGCCAACGGTGACATTCACATCGGTCATGCCGTCAACAAGATCCTCAAGGACATGGTCGTCAAATCCAAGGCTTTGGCCGGGTTCGATACGCCTTACATTCCCGGGTGGGACTGCCACGGCCTGCCGATCGAGCTGGCCGTGGAGAAGAAGATCGGTAAGGCCGGGTTGCAGGTGGATCCGGCGGCGTTCCGCCGTGCCTGCCGCGAGTACGCCTACGAGCAGATGACCCGTCAGCGCGAGGACTTCAAGCGTCTGGGCGTGATCGGGGATTGGGATCACCCGTATCTCACCATGGACCATCAGTTCGAGGCCGACATCATTCGCGCGCTGGGCCGTGTGGTGGCGGGAGGGCATGTGTACAAGGGCTACAAGCCCGTGCACTGGTGCGCGGACTGCGGCTCGGCGCTGGCCGAGGCGGAGGTGGAGTATATCGATAAGACCTCGCCGGCAGTCGATGTGCGCTTTGCCGTCGTCGACGAAGAGCAGTTCCTTGCGCGTTGCCAGCATGCGCCCGGCCACGAGCACGAGGGCAAGGGCCCGATTTCGGTCGTGATCTGGACGACCACCCCCTGGACCTTGCCCGCGAACTACGCTGTAGCCCTGAATCCGCAGCTCGATTATGCGCTGGTGGAAGCCGCGACTGATCGCGGGCCCGAGCGCTGGCTGCTGGCCGAGGCGCTGATGAAGGACACCATGGGTCGCTACGGCATCGATGACTATCGCGTCATTGCCTATTGTCGCGGTACCGATCTGGAAGGCATCGGCTTGCGTCATCCGTTCTACGACCGCGAGGTTCCGATCATCCTGGGTGACCACGTTACCACCGAGGCCGGTACCGGCGCGGTTCACACGGCACCGGGCCACGGGCTCGAGGATTATCTGATGGGCGTGCAGTACGGTTTGCCGATCGAAAGCCCGGTAGGAGATGAGGGCAAGTTTGTAGCGGGTACCGATCTGTTCGCCGGCGAGCACGTGTCCGAGGCCAACGATCATATCATCGAGGTGCTCAAGGCGCGCGACGCGCTTGTGCACGCGGAGGCCTTCCGCCACAGCTATCCGCATTGCTGGCGCCATCGTACCCCCATCATCTTCCGCGGCACATCGCAGTGGTTCATCGCCATGGAGGGGCTGCGTCAGCCCGCCATGCGCGAGATCGCCAACACCCGCTGGATCCCGGACTGGGGGCGGGCGCGCATAGAGGGCATGGTGGAGAACCGCCCGGACTGGTGTATCTCGCGCCAGCGTGCCTGGGGCGTGCCGATCACGCTGTTTGCGCATAAGGAATCAGGAAAGCCCCATCCGCGCACGCAAATGTTTATCGACGAAGTCGCACGGCGTGTCGAGGACAAAGGGATCGATGCCTGGTTCGAACTCGATGCGCAAGAGCTCCTGGGCAAGGAGGCCAGGGATTATCAGAAGGTCACCGATATCCTGGATGTCTGGTTCGAGTCCGGCGTGACCCACGTGTGTGTGTTGGAGTCGCGCGGAGAGGCGTGGCATCCCGCCGGCATGTACCTCGAGGGTTCCGACCAGCATCGCGGGTGGTTTCAGTCCTCGCTGCTGACCTCGGTGGCGATATTCGACCGGGCGCCTTATCGCGAGGTACTGACACACGGCTTCACCGTGGATGCCGAGGGAATGAAGATGTCCAAGTCGCGCGGCAACGTCATCGCGCCGCAGAAGGTCATCAGGATAATGGGGGCGGACATCCTGCGCGTGTGGGTCGCAGCCACCGACTATCGCAGCGAGATGAGCATCTCCGATGAAATACTGAAACGCATGGCCGACTCTTACCGGCGAGTACGTAACACCGCGCGTTACCTGTTGGCGAATCTGCACGATTTCGACGCAAAAGACGTATTGCCGATAGAGGATTTATTGCCCCTGGATCGCTGGGCACTGGAGACGGCGCAACGATTACAGCAGGAGGTCATCCAGGGTTACGAGGACTACAGCTTCCACCAGATCTATCAGAAAGTGCACCAGTTCTGTGTGCTGGAGATGGGAAGCTTTTATCTCGATGTGCTCAAGGACCGCATGTACACCATGCAGGCCGGCAGCCGCGGCCGGCGGTCGGCACAGACGGTAATGGCTCATATGCTCGAGGCGCTGGTGCGCTGGCTCGCCCCCATTGTGAGCTTCACCGCCGAGGAGATCTGGCATCACATGCCGGGCAAGCGCGAGGACTCGGTGTTCCTGGCGAGTTGGCACGCCTTTCCTGATCTGGCGCCGTTCGCCTCGGCGAACGGCCCGGCGCTGGCGTTGGGGGTTTGGAAACACCTGTTCGCGGTGCGCGAGGTGGTGAGCAAGGAGCTCGAGCGGTTACGGATCGCAGGCGGCATCGGCTCGTCGCTCGACGCCGACGTGGACCTCTACTGTGCGCCCGAGCTGGCCGCGCGTTTGCACAAGCTCGAGGACGAGCTTCGGTTCGTGTTAATCACCTCCTATGCCCGCGTGCACCCGGCCGGCGAGCGACCCGCCGATGCGCTGGAAACAGCGCTCGACGGATTATGGGTGACGGTGGCCCCGTCCGAGTATCCGAAGTGCATCCGTTGCTGGCACCATCGTGAAGACGTGGGCTCGAACACAGACCATCCGCAGATCTGTGCGCGCTGCGTGGAGAATGTGGCCGGCGGTGGCGAGGTTCGCCGGTACGCCTGATGCGTAATTTCTGGTGGATAGCCGTCCTTGTCGTCGTTCTCGACCAGCTTAGCAAGCTGGTCGCTGTCAAGTTCCTCACGGTTAGCCCGATTGTGGTGACGTCCTTTTTCAACCTGCAGCTGGTGTACAACACCGGTGCGGCATTCGGGTTTCTGAACGACGCGAGTGGGTGGCAGAACATGATATTCGTCATTATCGCCATAATTGTGTCGCTGTTTATCATCGCGATGGCGTTTCGGCTCGGCGCCAACGATGTGCAGGTCATGGTGGCGCTGATGTTGATCCTCGGTGGCGCCCTCGGCAATCTGGCCGATCGCGTGCGTCTTGGTTATGTCATTGATTTCCTCGACCTGCATTACCAGATCTGGCACTGGCCTGCATTCAATATCGCCGACTCCGCCATCAGCGTCGGTGCCGTGCTGCTGGTGCTCGACGTCCTCGGGTTGGGCTTTCCCAAGCGCCATAATTAACGCTAATATTGCATGAACTCACACCAGAGCTCGCAAAGAACGCAGAGACAACGAATAGGTGCAGTTGTTTGCTTTTAAACCCCCTTACTCAAGCCGAGGGAGGCTCGAAGGCGAAGAACACGCCCGCAGGGGCGCGGTAAGGACACCGCGCGTCCGGGCCAGGGCCAGGGAATGGCCCTTGCGCGGACCGTCTGAGACAA
>JBHHZP010000057.1:0-21121 GCA_046758085.1 Acidiferrobacterales bacterium | reverse complement strand
ACACAAGTCTTTTCGCCACTTGCGAGTGCGGTAGAGTGATTCTGTTCGGCGCGCTTGCTCTGCCTGGTGAAATCCATGAACTCGAAATTGTGGCAGTTGCGGCACTCCAATGAATCGTTCGCCTTCAAACGGGCCCATTCGTGTTCCGCAAGCGTGCGCCGTTTCTCAAGGAACTTGTTCCGCGTGCTGATGGTTCCAAAAATTTTTCCCCACACCTCCTTAGAGGCGGCCATCTTGCGCGCGATCTTGTCGGTCCACTCGTGGGGTACATGACAGTCAGGACAGGTCGCCCGTACGCCTGAGCGGTTGCTGTAATGAATCGTCCTCTTGAGTTCTTGGTAGACGTTGTCACGCATCTCGTGGCAGGAAACACAGAATTGCTCCGTATTGGTGAGCTCGAGCGCGGTATTAAAAGCCCCCCAAAAAAAGATACCGCCGATAAAACCGCCGATGGTTAAAAACCCCAGGCTAAAGTACGTACTCGGCCTGCGAAACGTTTGCCAACTTTGTTTTATGACGTCGAGCATGGATCTCTTTTCTTATTGTTTTCGAGTTTTCTGTTTTCGCGCCAATATGCTATCCACGTCTTCAAACGTATTATCTACCAACGGCCGCGCATCTGTCTGGGGGACATGGCACTGTGTACAAAAATAGCGGCGTGGCGACACCTCTGCTAGAAACTGCGCCTCCCTGTCCATATAGTGCGTCACACTCACCATGGGTGCTTGTGACTCTTCCGTTCTACGTCGGCTGTGACAGCTCATACACTTATTAGTGTTCAAGTCCACCTGGTAACCATCGATCTTGTGCGGGATCGTTGGCGGCTGCATTGGATAATTGCGTTTCCGCTTAATGTCCTTATTCTCTACTGTCGCCAACCTTGGTGCTTCGGGCTCTGCCTCGATAGCAGCCCTGCGGAGCGTTGCGATGTGATCACCTTGCGCCCACGCCCAGGTCGGGGTAAGGACAAAAACGCCAAAGAGAACAACTTGTTTCATGCCACGCTCCTAGGTCTTGGCTACGCTTTCGCGACTTTCACGGCGCACTTCTTGAAATCGGTCTGTTTCGATATAGGGTCGGTCGCATCTAAGGTGACCTTATTAATGAGTTGGCTGGCGTCAAACCAGGGCACGAAAACCAGACCCTGGGGAGGCTTATTGCGTCCGCGCGTCTCCACCCGTGTGCGTATTTCACCGCGACGCGATATGACGCGCACTTGCGAACCTCGACGAAGACCTCTCCCTCTGGCATCGTCTGGATGCATGTAGACCACCGCGTCTGGAAAGGCCTTATAGAGCTCGGGTACCCGCTGCGTCATAGAGCCGGAGTGCCAGTGCTCGAGCACGCGTCCTGTAACCAGCCAGAGGTCATACTCTTTATCTGGTGATTCAGCCGGCGGCTCGTACGGCAGTGCAAAGATCTTGGCCTTGTTATCCTTGTTGCCATAGAACTGGAAGCCGGTCCCGCGCGCTACGTAACGATCGTACCCCTCTCGATAGCGCCAGCGCGTTTCCCTGCCATTGACGACCGGCCAGCGCAAGCCGCGCACTTGATGATAGGTGTCAAAAGGAGCTAGATCGTGGGCGTGGCCGCGCCCGAACTGCGCATATTCTTCGAACAAGCCCTTCTGGATGTAATAACCAACAGCCTTTGCCTCTGCGTTTTCATAATGTTGGCTGATGTGACCTAACGGGTACTTGTCGACCGTTCCGTTCTTGAACAACACTTCATAAAGAGTCTTGCCTTTGTACTGTGGGTGTTTAGCCAAGATCTCCTTTGGCCACACCTCATCGGTCTTGAAGCGTTTGGAGAACTCGACCACTTGCCACAGGTCGGATTTGGCCTTGCCGGGCGGATTGACTAGCTGGTACCAAAACTGTGTGCGGCGCTCGGCGTTGCCATAAGCGCCTTCCTTTTCCACCCACATCGCAGACGGGAGAATCAGGTCGGCGGCCTGCGCCGTTACAGTGGGATAGGCCTCAGACACGACGATAAAATTCTTGGGGTTGCGGTAGCCCGGGAACCCTTCCTCGTCAAGATTCGCCGCCGCCTGCAAGTTGTTGTTCACCTGCACCCAATACGCGTTTAGCTTCCCGTCTCGCAACATTCGGTTCTGCAAGACCGCGTGGTACCCCGGCTTTGCCGGGATAACACCTTCAGGCAGTTGCCAGATGTTTTCCGCTATCCGGCGGTGCTTCTTGTTTTTCACCACCATGTCCGCCGGCAATCGATGCGAAAACGTACCTACCTCTCTGGCTGTGCCGCAAGCAGAGGGTTGCCCCGTTAGTGAAAACGGGCTGTTTCCTGGCGTTGCAATTTTGCCGGTCAACAAATGCAAATTGTAAACCAGGTTATTGCACCACACACCGCGCGTGTGCTGGTTGAAGCCCATCGTCCAAAGCGACATGACCTTGGTATTCGGGTCGGCATAAATCTGAGCCAGCTGTTCCAAATTTCGTGTGGATACGCCGGAGAGTTTCGACACGTAATCGGCGGTGTAACGGTTTACAAATCTCGCGTACTCCTCGAAGGTCATTGGCTTGGAACCGCCTGGCTGGTTCTTGTTCTGGGCCTTCTTCTGCAGCGCGTTTGCCGGCCTTAGCCCGTAACCGATATCCGTGTTCCCCACCCTGAAATTCACATGTTTCCGCACGAATTCCTTGTTGACCTTGCCTTTTTCGATAATGTAACGGGCGATGTAGTTCAGGATCGCGAGATCGGTCTGTGGATGGAAAACGATGCCCAGATCGGCAAGGTCGAAACAACGGTTCTCAAACGTCGATAGCACGGCCACTTTCACCTGCGGCTTACTTAGTCTGCGGTCCGTCACTCGCGTCCATAAGATCGGATGCATTTCCGCCATGTTGGCGCCCCACAGCACGAAGGCGTCGGCCTCCTCGATGTCGTCGTAACACCCCATCGGCTCATCCATGCCGAACGCCCGCATAAACGCGCCCACTGCCGACGCCATACAATGGCGAGCGTTGGGATCAATGTTGTTGGAGCGAAACCCAGCCTTGAACAGCTTCACAGCGGCATAACCTTCCCAGACGGTCCATTGCCCGGATCCGAACATTCCCACCGCGGTCGGCCCCCGTTCTTTGAGCGCAAGCTTGAACTTTTCCTCCATCACGTCGAATGCCCGGTCCCAACCAACAGGGGTGAACTCACCGTTTTTGTCATACTTGCCGTTCTTCATTCGTAAAAGAGGTGTCGTGAGTCGATCTTTGCCGTACATGATCTTTGAAAGGAAGTAACCTTTGACGCAGTTCAAGCCCTTGTTGACCGGCGACCGGATATCACCATGGGTTGCCACCACTCTGCCTTCTTTAGTAGCAACCTGAATACCGCACCCGACACCGCAAAAGCGGCACGGCGCCTTTGACCACTTGAGTTTCGTATACTCCGACTCGGTGATAACATTCGTCGCATACGCAGGCAGCTTAATGCCGGCTACTGCTGCGGCGGTGGCGGCAGCAGTTGTTTTAATAAACTCTCGCCGAGTTATCGGCATGGCTGATCTCCTCCTCTAGCGATTGCTCGCTTTCGCTGTGATGGTAGACTAGAGCAGCTGAATAAACCCCCGGGATTTCGTTAATGCGGTCGATTTGCGCTAAGGTCGTGGCTTCGCTTTTCGCTTCTAGAATCACAATCATTTTTCCGTGTTCGTCAATCGCGCGCGTCTCTACGCCGCGAAGTGCTTCGATTTTTGCCCTGGTCGCTTCTGCACTGGCTGTGTCGTAATGGATAATCACACTAGAGATATGACATTCATCGCTCATCAGGTGGGCTCCATCAACAATTCAAGTTCGCGTTATCGGTCGAGCACTATTCAGCCAATAGGTGGTCCGGGGGGGCCTACAATCAACTGGTAGATCCAGATGATGAATCCATAACCACCGACGATCACAGTTGCCAGGATCGGGGCTAGCACCACCGCTATGAATAGGAATACCGTTAGTTCGCGCTTTTTTTCATCACTCATGGATTGAGGCTATCAATAGAGTGTCCCGAGTCTCATCAACGTTTTTTCTGGCGGTAAAGCAGTTAAGTTATCAATTTGACAACCGAAGCTTCAGACCGTTTGTCCAAGTAGCCGCAGGTAAACATGGTATCTCATGAAAGGAGCCTGTGAAAGACCGCTTGATTTTGAAATTGTTTTTGGCATCGAGCAGCGGCCGCCGATTGCGTGCATCGCAACCCTCTGAATTACTTGGCGCGTCCGCAGCGGTTCGAATTCCCGGGTACATTGGCTTTTCGCGCCCACGCCCTGTGAGCTGGACGGCGAGCCCGCATGCCGTTGACCGAGTGTGCGATCTAATTTCACGCTTTGCAAGGCCCTTCAGCCCCCTGCGCAGAGATTAACCCCGAACGCACTCTTCCCCCGTTAATACCTCCACAGCCTCCGCGCGCGACGCGTGGGTGCGGCAACGTCTTAATAAACATGGGAGAGAGGCCTATGAGCAACGTCTATCTGAATCGCTTGTTCGTTATGGTGCTGGCAGCCGTGCTGGTGGCCGCAGGTTGCTCGATGCGCCCGTCGAGCGATGACCCGCCGACCTCGATCCACGCACCCGATGTCCGCGCTCAAAACGCAGCCAAGCACGAGGGGGCAAAGCTGCCCCAAGAGAAAAAGGCCTCCCCTGCGGACGCGGAACGAATCGCGACCGAGGTGGCCGCCACCCCGCCCGTTAGGGGCAAGACACGGGACATGCGCTTATCCCGGTTACCCGCATCCGCCGGCGTAGTGAGCTCGGCCGAGCCTCATGCCCTGCGAATGCCGAGCGAGCTGCTGGATCGCGAGAACTATGGCCATATCGATGACAACCCGATCAAGCGTGTAGTCGAGCACCCTGTTTCGACCTTCAGCATCGATGTCGATACGGGGGCATACGCGAATGTGAGGCGCTTCCTGCGGGCTGGACGCCTGCCCGTGCATGACGCCGTACGCGTCGAGGAGCTCATCAATTACTTTTCTTATAACTATCCGACTCCCGATGAAAGCAAACGCCCCTTCAGGGTGACCACCGTGATCGCCCCGGCCCCCTGGAGTGCGGACCGACACCTGCTGCACATCGGCATCAAAGGCTACGACATCACCAAAGAGGCGTTGCCACCGGCCAACCTGGTGTTTCTGGTTGACGTATCGGGCTCGATGCGCACACCGAACAAGCTCGAGCTGCTAAAGACTTCCCTCAAGTTGCTGGCCCGAGAACTGCGCCAGCAGGATTGCATCTCCATCGTGGTCTACGCCGGCGCCTCGGGTGTCGTGCTCGAACCGGTACCTGGAAGTGCGGGCGGTAAGATCATCGCCGCGCTCGATTCGCTCACGGCCGGCGGTTCGACCAACGGCGGCGCCGGTATCCGGCTCGCCTACGCGATGGCCGAACAAGCCTTTATCCAAGATGGCATTAACCGGGTGTTGCTCGCCACAGATGGTGACTTCAACGTCGGCACCGTGAACTTTGAGGCGCTGAAAAACCTCATCGAGGAGAAACGCCAGACCGGTATCTCGCTCACCACTCTCGGCTTCGGTACCGGCAACTATAATGACCACCTGATGGAGCAGCTCGCCGATGCCGGTAACGGCAACTACGCCTACATCGACAACCTGAATGAGGCCCAGAAGGTACTCGTCGATGAGCTCTCGTCCAACATGCACACTATTGCCAAGGACGTGAAGATACAAATCGAGTTCAATCCTGCCGTCGTGGCGGAATACCGCCTGATTTGCTACGAGAACCGCACGCTAAAGCGCGAGGACTTTGATAACGACAAGGTGGATGCAGGCGAGATCGGCACCGGTCACACCGTCACGGCGCTTTATGAGGTCGTGCTGCAAGGAAGTACGGCTGTGCGCTTAGAGCCCCTGCGTTACTCGGTGGAGATACCCTCGGGCACGGCGCATGCCGAGGAACTCGCCTTTCTACGCATCCGCTACAAGCTACCCAACAGCAAAAAGAGCACTCTTATGGAATGGGCACTTAAGAGGCGCGACATACTGACCGACATCGCTCAGAGCCCTGACAACTTCCGTTTCTCGGCCGCGGTTGCCGCTTTCGGACAAATGTTGCGCGGCGGCAAGTACACGGGCGAGATGAGCTACGACGATGTGGCTGCGCTCGCGCGCAGCGCCCGCGGCCAGGACCGCTTCGGCTATCGCGGCGAGTTCATACAGCTGGTGAACCTGGCCCAATCGCTGGAGGGAACGTCGAAACAGGCCAGTCGCTAAGGCCGTTGAAGCACCCACACACGCTTCACCGAGCAAGGCCAGAAACCGAGGCGGTCTCGTCATGCTCCGAAGCACAACGGAGATTCTTGTGGTGTGAGGCGTGAGACTTTCGGCTCCGCATCGCATTCTCTTCCTAAAACGCCCACGTGGAGAGCGGTGCGATGAAGGCAATCGCCAGCACCGCAACAAGCATGGCGATAACGAAAGGTATGGCGCGCATAGCAATCCGGGTGACCGGTTCACCCGTAAGACCCGAAACCACAAACAGATTAAGCCCGAGTGGCGGCGTAATGAAGCCGATGCCGAGAGCAGTTACCATAAAAATACAGAAGTGGATCGGGTCCATGCCGATGCTGTCCGCGACTGGCAGGAATAGCGGCGCAAGGACGAGAATGTTCGGCGTGGTTTCCATAACGCAGCCGGCCAGAAGAAAGGCCACCAGCATCAGTAAGACGATGGCCCACTCCTTGGTCGTGAAATCGTTAATGGCTCCGACGAGTAGCGCGGGGACGTCGAGCACAGAGAGCGCCTGTGCGAACAGAAGTGCGATAGCGATGATTGGTGCAATGACGCCGTTCACCATGGCGCTCCGCTCCATCATTCTGGGGAAGTCGCGAAGGTGGAGCCTGCCGGTAGCAAGACCGATCGTAATTGCGGTAAGGACCGCCACGGAGGCGGATTCTGTGGGCGTAAAGGTACCGCTGTAAATACCTCCGAGAATGATCACAGGAACAAGCAGCGCATAGCGCGCCTCCCACAGGGCCCCCCGGAAAGTGCGGAAGGAAAAGGCGCTATGGCTTGCCTCATAACCACGCACCCGGTTTACGATCACGTTGGTCACGATGATAGTGCCAAGCACCAGCACCCCTGGAATGACCGCGGCAAGGAATAGGGTCGAAGCGGAAATTCCAAGTGTCAGCCCGATAATGATGTAGGCAATCGACGGTGGAATCAGAATACCCGTGGTCGCGCCACTCGCCACGAGCGCAGAAGCGTATGGCAACGGATATCCCTTTCGCACAAGATGCGGGATGGTGATACGGCCCAAGGCGGCAGCATCGGCCGCATCGGACCCCGAAATGCACGCGAAAAACCCGCAGCCCAAGACGGTCGACGTACCGAGAGCCGAGCGCAGCCAACCCATCGTCGCCTCGGCGAGGTCCAGCAGCTTTTCCGAGAGGCGTGTGGTGACGATAACGTCACCTGTGAGGATGAACAGTGGAACCGCGATCAGCGAAAAGCTGTCGATACCGGAAAACAAAGTCTCGCCGACCAGTGTCAGTGGCAGGACATCCGTCAACGACAGAAGCATCGCGGTGCCTAGACCGAGAACAACCCAGATGGGCACACCGAGCAAGATCAATACTACCATCCCCGCGATCGGCCCATAGAAGGTCCAGTCCAAACTCGAGCCCGTGGAATAGAGCTGGTACATTACTCGAAGAGTTTCTTTCCGCGGTAAGGCGGCCGCCCGGCTCGGTGATCGCGCCAATCGCGCAAAAGGTTCTGCACGAGCCGTACGACGGTCATTGCAAAGCCCAACGGTACAGCGACAAGAAAGAACGTGCGGTTGATTCTCAGCCCGTCGGTGACGTTGTCAAAGTTGATCGCCGTAGCAATCGGGATCAGCGAATAGTAGAAGGCGATAATCGCAAAGGCCATAGTCGCGACGTCAGCGAACATGTAGAGCCATACGTGATGCCTTTGGGGTACCCAGCGATAGATCAGGTCGATGCGAATGTGCGTGCGGTACTTCACGCCTGCGCTAGCACCGATCCAGGTAAGGTAGATAAAACAAAAGCGAGCGATCTCTTCGCCCCACACGCTGGAAAATGCGAGGATGAAGCGCCGGAGCACCTCGACCCCGATCACCACCACGACCATGGTGTAAAATATCAGTAGCAGATAACGCTCACCGTTTTGGTCGATTGCCTGAAAGATCCGCCGAGCCATGGTTGATCACGCAGAACACTTGCCTGCCTATTGGGATAAGACAAAAAAACCGGTGGGTCGCCCTGCCCTGCGGCCCACCGGTAGAGGATTGTCAGCGTTACGCCTCGACGTCGTTGACGTAATACTGGCCAGGTGTCTCGGCCGCCTCTTGAAACTCCTCAAACTTCTTGAGGCTCCCAGCAAGCTTCGTTTTGAGATCGTTCCATTCGGGCCGCTGCGCACCGGCCACTTCCTTCCAGCGTGCAAGTTCGCCCTCAGTGGGCGTATAGAACTCGACTCCGGCCTTCGCCATTTCGGCCATGGCGAAGGCACGTGAGGCCGGTACTTGCGCAAGATTCTGTTGGAAGGTGATTTCTGCCGCCATGCGGATGCCCTCTTGCGCCTGCTTGGACAGGCTACTGAGCCACTCGAGATTGCAGGAATAGACTTGCGCGTCTTCTACGGATTTGATGAACGAGACACTCTCGAGCAGATCCTTAAATCCGGCGGCGTAAAGCGCGACCAGTGCTGGATCGAGGCCGTCTGCGACCCCTTCCTTGATCGCCGTCGGGGTCTCCCCCCAAGCTACCGGCGTCACGTTGGCGCCCGCCAAGCGGTAGAATCTCTGTAGAATTTTCGAACCCGGCACACGGAATTTCATGCCCTTCAGATCGTCAGGTACTTTGATGATCTTGCCGAATCCTTTGCGTGTCGCCGCCGTGCGTGGATCGAGCACGAGATAGAGCAGCACCTCGAAACCGCGCGCGTTTACACGCTTGTGCACCTGCTCACGCCAGACTTCGCTAGTGACAAGGTTGACGAACTTCTGATTGGTGTTCGACCAGTAGGGAATGTTGATAAGGTCGACTGCCGGCGCGAACGGAGCGAAGTTTGAAACCGAGTGCTGGGCCGCCTGGATCGTGTTCGACTGCACCTTCGAGGCGAGCTGCCCACCCTTGCCGAGCACGCCGCCCGGGGAGAGCTTCACATAGATCTCACCGTTCGTCAGGTTCTGTATGTTCTCCTTGAAATTTAATTGCATAATCGGGTAATAGCGCGTGGTCCCGATCACATACTCGGTAGCGAGATTCATGCGTGCCTTAGCAGCTTTTTCGCGAGCGCGTTCCTCCCGCGCCGTCTGTGCTACCGCTTCCTTGGAAAAAAATGGTGCACCGACGACGGTGATCGCGACCGCTGTATAACCATAGTTGCGCACTAGTTTTAGGAATCGTCTACGGTCAATGTCCTTCTCTGGAAATTGGTTAGTCAGGTTAGTCATAAGTCTTCCTCCTGAAATGAAGTCAATTAGGCATCGACAGGTGGGCTTCTGAGCAAATTCCGCAATCCGCGAGCCGAATCAGTCACCTGGCTCGCGCTGCGAGATACCTGCCTTGTTCTCGCTCTTCTCCCGAGCTAGCGTGCCCATCACAAACAGCACGACCGCCGCAAGCAAGACGAGGAATTGAAAGGTATCGCCCAGATGGAGAGGAAGGGTTCGCCCAAGAAGAACCTGCGTTTTGGCGATCACGATGTCGCCGACGAATAGGGTGAATATCACGAGGCTTGCCGTAATGTACCTGCGTCCCGGCTTGTCGTGCGGGCTCGTCTGGCTCATCTCCTGTCCTCCTGGATTCTGCAGGCTACGGCAATCTGCGCAATGGCGCAAGCATCCCTGCGCACTTGCGCGGAGGTAAGTCAGTCAAGCTGCGAAAAATGCGCCAGCGGCTGCCTCCGCAGATGCTATTTCCGAAAACCGAAAGGGGTCTCATCTATTTTACCTGGCGAAGAGAGCGGACTCATAGACGAGCCAAATCATTCTGTAAGTCATCTGTGAGCGGCTCGTAAGGTGTATGTAACCACGCATTTGCGAGCATGACGCCTACACGAACACATTGTGGTGGGCTTGTCGGTGACAAGTTCGGACACGTCAAGCTCAGTAGTATGTCGTGTGAAAGTGATGGCGAACCACCGTGCGTAATCGATGGCAAAGGACGTACGAAGCATCACAGTATTTGCAGTGGCAATCTGACTGAACGTTGACGCATATCGATTTATGCGGTGACCAGACTTGACTAACGACCGCCCCCGCACCCAGCGCGGAAATATGCACAGGTAAACGGGTTGTGGGGCCCCATTCATCCAATATTTTCGGGAGACAAAGCAATGAGAAAGTTACTCTTAGCGATCGTAGTTTCGGCTTTTACGAGTATAGGTAGCTCCTTCGCGCTGGCAAACGAGGGATGGTATGCCGGGGCGAGCGTGGGCAGTGCGGACCAGAAAGATGCCTGTTCCGGCCTTGGCGGCATTGGGTTCGTGGGTAGTTGCGACGACACTGATACCGGATGGAAGATCTTTGGTGGTCTCCAAATCAACAAGAATTGGGGTGTCGAGTTCGGGTTCGTTGACTTGGGTGAATCGAGCGCAACGGGAACCGTTTTGGGCGTACCCGCAACGGCAAACGCAGATGTTGACGGCTTCACTGTCTTTGGAACTGGCACCTTGCCACTTGGGAAAGCACAGAAGTTCGCGCTCTTCGGAAAGCTTGGCCTGCTTGCATGGAGTGTTGACACAAGTGCGACGGTGGGTGGCTTCCCCGCAACGATTAGCGATGACGGAGTTGACCCTGCGATCGGAATCGGCCTCAAGTATGACTTTACCGAGCGTGTCGGCATACGTGCCGAGTGGGAGAACTTCATAGATGTGGGAGACAGCGCCACAACCGGGGAGTCCGACGTCGACTTGATTACCGTTGGGGTCGTTATCTGGTTTGGGCAGAAAGGCGCTAAGTAGTTGTGTACCCGCTCCCGCCTGTGTCGCGACATCGAGGTTTGTGGAGCACCTATGAAGAGGTCGCAGCATGACATTTAACAATCAGTCCACAAAACTCTTGTGTTCCGATGCGTCGATCTGCCTGGCAAGGTGACTACGCCTAATATCTCAAATATCAAGCATCGACCTCGTTCCCCCTCCTGGCCCCGTTCCTCCTCTTATACGGATCCCGCTTTAGGCATTGGGATCCGTACCTTTGTCTCTCTTTCCACCTTATGGCGCAAGCGCGCGAGCACCGCCGAGCTGATTACCGAGACCAGCACCTGGTCGGGAGGAATCTGTAAGTGCTCTGTCAGTTGTCCGTAAGTCATCGGTCAGAGCGTCCCGGTAATTTGGCAGTGGTTTCCAAATTACCGAGCCCATACGTGGGCCGTGTGGACGCAGACCATGAACATGCATTCCGCATCATCAGCTTGGCATTCGCATATTCCTCCTCGAGGCTTTTTGATTCTTGTTCAAGTCTTGCTTCTGGCGTTTGTATCCACCAGCCCGGCCGCTGCCGACGTATTCCGCCTTATAGATTCGGATCAGGAGGCCGCACAGGTGCGGGTAGATATGATTCAGCAGGCGCGTGACGAGATTCTGATCGAGCTTTTCAGGGCCTCCGAGGACCAGATGGTGCTCTCCTACCTCGCTCTGCTGCGGGATGCGGCGCGTCGCGGCGTAAAAGTGAAATTCCTTGTTGACGCGGTTTTCAATTCGATTCCCAAACCCGTTCAAGCGCACTTGCTGCAAGAAGGCATAGAGATTAAGGAATACCACCCGTTGCGATTAACGAAATTGCGCTGGATCACTCGCCGGCTACACGACAAGCTGATTCTTGCCGATCAGGATAAGATGTTGATTGGTGGACGGAATCTCGAAAATCCATGGTATGGCGTCACCGGCAAGAGCTTCGTGAAACGAGGCTACGTGGATCGTGACGTCTACGTCCAGGGAAGGGCGGTGGCGAGCGCCTACGATTATTTCATGCGGCTGTGGAACAGTAAGGAGGTGAGTGACACGGCGCTTGGGCCCTATCATTCGGACAATTTGCGTCGACACTGTGACGAATCCATGGATGAACACTCATACGAACGTTGCGTGGAATCAAGGTTGTGGACGGACGTGCGCATCCGGCAAGGAGTGGCGCTTCTGGACAAGCACGCGTATCGGTTGGCCCTCAGCCAAGACACGCTCGTGGATGTCAACGCGGCCACCGACTGGTCGGCCGGACAAGAGGATATCGAAGACATACGCTTTTTCCATGATCCGGTGGGGCGCAAGGGCGAGGACCCCGGAACCTTCGAGGCCTTTCTGCACTACGTGGATTCGGCCAAGGAGTCCGTAATGATTGAATCGACCTACCTTATCCTTTCTAAGAGCGCCAAGGAGGTACTGGCTCGGGCAATCGATCGCGGTGTGCGGGTGCGTGTGCTCACCAACTCTCTGGCCTCGACGCAGAACCTCTTTGCGCAGAGTGGTTACGAGGGGAAGAAAAGGAAACTGGTGCGAATGGGCTTGGAAATATGGGAATACAAGGGTCCGAAGGCGATACATGCGAAATCAGTCGTAATCGACGATAAGCTGGCGATTGTCGGAAACTTTAACATCGACCCGCGCTCACAATTCTTGAATACCGAGCTGGCGGTCGCCGCCCACGACGAGGCGCTTGCCCGACAGTTGCGCTCATCCATGGATGCGCCTCTGGCGAATGCCTGGCTGATAGGGCCCGATGGCAGGGCCGTTGGGGAGAGGAGGCGTTTCCCGGGAGCAAGGATGGGAAAGATCATCAAACTTCGTTTTTTTCAGCTACTTGCGCCGCTCATAAAGAACCAGCTGTAGTTTTTCCGCCGATTCATGAAGGCCTGGACCGTGCTTGCCCATAACACTTCCCAACATGTTCTCCGGCCCTTCCCAAAAAGTGGGGAAGGGCCGGGGACCCTGCAACCCATCTGTAAGCCATTTGTAAGTAGTGTGTAACGCCTGGTGGGCCACAATTACGTGGAGAGTAGCCTCTTTCAGAGTAAAGCGTGTCTGGAGGTCATCATGCAAAACCCGATTATCATGTGGGTCGCCGCAGCCGCCGTTCTTCTACAGTCCGGCTGGGTGCTGGCGCTAGAGACTCGTTTGGGCCCGCCCCCTAGCGAGAACAAGTGGGGCAATCTCGGCACGATTGGCATCGTCTCGGCGCGGTACGCACCAACGTTCAAGTTTCGCGTAGACGCTGGCGAGAAGGGCTCCGGGGCCGGCAAAGGGACTCTGCGGGCGGTGGGTGGATTCTGGGGCGGGTGTGGGGAATTCGCGGGCGCAACGGCAGATAGCGGCCTTGGTATCCTTGCGATTGTCGGCTGCGCGTATTTGACACCTTTCGTAGCTGCGGGTGGCGCCGCCTTTGGGGCGCTAAAAGCGAACCGCGGGCGCGGAGGCAAGCTCAAGAAGACAAAATCCGCCATGAAACCGGTCCTCACGGAACGCGGGATTCAGGTTGTCCTGCAAGACCACGTGGTCCGGCAAACGCGGGCGCGCACGAATTACACATTCGTTCCGCGGTGGGACATTGGACCGAATGGGCGTGGACAGCCGGTGAACTATGCCAACCTGGCGGACCAGGGTATCGATACGATTCTCGAGGTCAGTGTGACGAAAGTCCGGGCTATGGGTGAAGCCGCTGATCCGACACTGGCAATGACGGTCATCGCGCACGCACGCCTCATCCGCGTCAGCGATGGCACCGAGCTTTACAGCCACAAGTACGCCTTTCGCAGCGACCGCCGTGAGCTCACGGAATGGGCTGCGGGGGATCCGGCATTGCGAAGGCTTTCCGAGCAGGCCTGTACGAACCTGGCTGAACGCATTGTTAGTGGGGTTTTTCTCCTCGACCCACCGTCACGTGCAGCACCTGAGTCCGACGCCGAGGAGGCCATGGCCGCCACCAGGAATACCGACGAGGATTTACAACCAGCAAGGCATCGCTTGGAAACGAGTGATCAAGGGCCTACAGTTCTCACGGCGGCGAATATGCGATTATAAAAAGTATGCAACGAAAACGGCATCCAGAGCGTTTCCGACTCGCGTTTCGTGTCACTGCGGAGTCTCGCCGTCTTGATTAATCATGACCTGATTGGCAGTCCCGTTAGCTCTCTAACCGTTCGAAACCATTGTCAGGCTCGTGCCGGCTCCTCGCGGGTGGGCCGGTGTACGTAGAAAAGGCACTGAATGATACCGCTGCCTTTCTTGTATGTCTCCGAGAAAAGGAGAAACCGATTTGAAATCTCGGAGATTCACGTGAATTTGGATATGCCATTGCGTATCTCAATGGTTTAATATGAGTTGCAACGCCATTGTCTGCACGCAACACGCCAACTGAGCAGCGGGCAGATCTTATTTGCCCGCAACCTGTTTCCACTGCAACAGGTACACATCATGGCACATCGGACGATCAGTCTCGTTAAGACCACCCGGCCAGCACTAACGAATGTCCTGCCAAGAAAGCGCCTTTTTTCGTTGCTCGACGCGGGGCGAGAGCGCTCTATTGCCTGGATCGTCGGACCACCAGGGTCAGGAAAGACCACGCTCGTATCCGATTACCTGGAAACTCGCAAGGTTGACCACCTGTGGTACCAGGTAGACGCGGACGATACCGACGTCGCTACATTCTTCTACTATATGGGCCAGGCCGCACTCAAACATCGCGAGGATAATCAAAAGCCTTTACCTGTCTTTTCGCCCGAGTATGGCGGTGACGTAGCTACTTTTGCCCGCGGTTATTTCCGTGATCTATACAGCCGTCTGGGTAAATCCTTTGTCATTGTGTTTGACAACTGTCAGGAGGCACCGCTGGTATCGAAGTTTTACGAAATCATCGCCGTCGGGCTGTCCGAGATTCCAAAACGCGGGTGCGCCATCCTCATTAGCCGTACTGACCCTCCTGCGAGCATGGCTAGATTTCGCGCGAACCAGAAAATGGTGCTCATTGGCTGGAACGAGCTTCGATTGACCCGCGAGGAACTTGGCGGATTCGCGCGCATCCGCGGTGAACGTATATCTGAGAAAAATCTCGAGCATCTATATGAAAAGAGCCAAGGCTGGGCAGCCGGTGTCATACTGATGCTCGAGCACGCGAAGGTAATGGGCACGGTAGCCGAGCCGCCGGCGTCGATGACGCCGCAGGTCGTCTTCGATTACCTCGCGGGTGAGATCTTCGACAAGTTTGAGCCCGAAACACAAAGATTTCTGCTTCGCACGGCCTGTTTACCGCAAATGACTGCGGACGTAGCCGAAAAACTCTCGGAACACCCTGAAGCACAAGCTTTGCTTCTGAACCTTGTGCGTAACAGCTATTTCGTGAGCGAGAAACTGGCCCCGGATCAACGTCTATATCAATTCCATCCCTTGTTTCGAGAGTTTCTGCTGAGCAAGGAAGGGGAGGCATTTTCCGAAGAGGAGCGCGCTGAGCTGCGCGGCAAGGCGGCCGTGTACTTAGAGCAGTGTGGCCAGGTTGACGATGCCGTACCGCTGCTGCTCGAATCCGATAATTGGGAACGGGTGGTTCCTTTGATCTTGCATCACGCATCCGCGATGCTCGATCAGGGCAGAGGCGAGACCCTGGCCGGATGGCTGGACCAGGTCCCCGCAAAGATTCTTCAGGCTAATCCTTGGCTCGTGTACTGGCAAGGTGTCAGCCGCTTCCATTCTGCGCCTCGTGAAAGTCGACGGCTTTTTGAGCACGCCTATGAACTATTCAAATCTTTAACCGTGGAAGATTATAAAGGTCTCACCCTCGCTTGCTGTGGCGTCATCGACTCCATTCTCTACGAACTCGATGACCTCAGTCTGCTCGACCGCTGGCTGGAGGTCTTGGAATCGCACTGGGCTATGTACGCGAATTCTCGGCCGAGTGACCTAGAAACCTACGTCACGCGAAGCATGTATACGTCCATGGTGCTGCGCAGACCCGACCACCCGAAATTCGAGCACTGGTTTGAGCGGGCCCAGGAGGTCTCACAAGCGAGCTCGGACCCGAAGTTTAAAATGTCGATAGATCCGCTGATCGCGACGTCCGTCATGTGGGCGGGCCACTACGCAAAGGCGCTCGACATAATCGAGTCCATGCGCACGCTGGCGAAGAACAATGATCTACCGCCGGCGGCGCTCGCCAGTCTAAGAAACATCGAGTCCATATATCACATGCTGGTAGGCGATCACGATGCCTGCCGACACGCGGTTGAGCAGGGCCTGCAGATATCGCGCGCCCATGGGGTGCGAGTCTGGGACAGCCAATTGCTCGCCCACGGAGTAGCGGTCCATCTCGAGACCGGCGAGTTGGAAACGGCCGAGCGGTTGCTGAAGAATATGGAAGGCGGACTGGTACACTCCCGGCGTCTGGACCGCTGCCTTTTCCACTCACTCTCTGCCTGGAATTGCATGCTCCGGGCTGATGCTCATAGCGCCTATCAACATCAGCGAATCGCGTTGAGCGTTTCGTTGGAGTTGGGGAGCCCGTTTTTTGAAGTACTGTCTCGCCTCGGGTGGGCGCAGGTGCTGGCAGCCTGTGGCGACCGTCGCAAAAGTGAGGCGCAACTTCGTCGTGTGACCGGCATTCTGAGCCACATGAATAGCCGGTTGCTTGTGTTTATGGCGTACTTGGCGTCGGCGCAGGCCGCGCTGGAACGGGGCCAGGACAACTCCGGATTGCGGTCCTTGCGTGCCGGCATGGAGCTTGGCCGTAAATACAACTTTACGCATGTCCTCTGGTGGCAGCCTAAGGCAATGGCGCGCCTGTGCGCGCGCGCATTAGCCGAGGGAATCGAGAAGGAGTACGTGCAGCATCTGATTCGGGAGCGTCGTCTCATACCTCCCGAGGAATCCATGACTGTTGTTGCATGGCCCTGGCCCTTCAAGCTAGTTACGCTGGGCAAGTTTCACTTATTGAAAGATGATGAGCCACAAACATTCGCGGGCAAGGCCCAGGGCCGTCCGCTGGAGCTGTTGAAAGTCTTAGTCGCCTTGGGTGGTAAGGAGGTTCGAGCCGAGCAGCTGGCGGAGACGCTCTGGCCCCATGTGGACGGTGATTACGCCCATGCCTCGTTCACTTCCACGCTCCACAGATTGAGGCGGCTGCTTGGAGTGGACGATGCCGTGGTGCTTCAGGACGGGCGGGTTACGTTGAATCAGAGCTACTTCTGGCTCGACACATGGGCCTTCGAACAGGCGCTCGGCCACACCGATGCAGCGCTGACCGAGTCACCCAAGCTGACCGACGACAGCTGGTTGACCGAGTTGGCGGAACAACTGCTGGGCCTCTATCGTGGACCGTTCCTGGAGGATGAATCGGATCGGGCGTGTTATATCGCATTTCGCGAGCATATGCGCAGTAAGTTTCTACGCTATATGAGCAAGCTCATCGACCGCTGGGAAGGCGCCGAACAGTGGGACAAGGTTGTCGGCTACTACGAACGAGGAATCGAGGTAGACAATCTATGCGAAGGATTTTACCGCCAGCTGATGGTGTTCTACCGTGAACGCGGCCGCGGTGCTGAAGCCCTGGAGGTCTACGACCGCTGTCGCAAGACGTACTCGGCATTGCTAAATGCCGCACCTTCAGCGGAAATATCCGCTATCTATAAGTCGATCCAAAGTTCTTGACGAATGCTATCACCGGCTCATGCACGATTAGCTTGCTCCAGAGCGCCTCAACGCCGCCTCGAAGTACGACCAGAACTTCGCGACGCCCATACGCACTGCGGTTGGCGGCGGGTATTCGCGTCTGGGGTAACCGGTCTTGGGCGGTGCTGTTTCCCGCATGCGCATGGTGACCGAGACCTCTGTGTTATCCGGCCTCGTTCCGATAGTCGTCACATTGATCACGATATCCAGCCCCTGCGGTTCGAACTTTATGAAGCCACCGAGAAAGCCTACATTGTCTTTCACAATTCGACGCATTCTCGGGAGATCCGTCTCGCCCACACGTTGCCACTCCGCTCCACTCAACGGCGTCGGAGCGGGCGCAGCCGCCCGCATGTACCCGGCGCTCGAGTCTTGTGCCTCGATCGTCATCCCGAGCTTCCTTAAGCACGACCCCATTGCCATGAACGCTTGGCCCTCGCTCACTTCGAACACCCTGGTGCCCTGTTCCTTTATTATCTGCTCATATTCTTGGCGAAAGTCCTCGTTCACGGCCCGTATCGCATTGATCTTTTTGTCGTCCGTGACGCAGCCGGCGATCACCACAAGGACGATGCCGAACGCCAGGTACCCGAAATGAAGCCGTAACCTGACCAACGATGGAGCTAACTTCTGCGTTAAATGAATTAGCTTAGCATTTCCGGTGCTCGGCCCTGTGCGGTATGACACCCACATTAAGCGCAGTGCGTAGGACCTGAGCCCGAAGCTATGCCTTCTTGCACTCACGTGCATAGCGCCGCGACAGCTTGCGTGCATGTTCGATCTCCAAAGGTTGTAGTTTTTTTGCAATTGCTTCACGGTGGTCTCTAGCAATCACGTTTCCCGCCTCCGCCGCCACGTTATACCACGCATATGCCTGAAAATCGCTTTGCATTACACCTCGCCCTTGAGCATACATGCGACCGACATTGGTTTGAGCATCGGCGTTGCACTGCTCGGCAGCCCGGCGGTACCAGTGGAGGGCCGTACGATCATCGCGCGCCACACCCCGCCCGGTCGCGTACATGACGCCCAATGAGTTCTGCGCCGCAGCGTAGCCTTGCTCAGCCGCTTTGCGGTACCACTTAGCGGCCTCGTCATCGCTTCGGGGGGCGCCCCTCCCCGTATCATACATAACGCCCACCCGGTAGCTCGCCGCGGCAACGTCCTGGTCCGCCAAAGGCTTGAGCTTGCGAAAGGCTTCTGAATAGTTGCGTGCATCAAATGCGGCGATCGCGCGCGTGAGTTGTTCCTCTAAGGTCGGGCTCGCAGCCGGGCTTGCCGGCGCCATGGCCGCAACGCGAGTGGACTTTTCAGCCTCTTTGCGCCGCGCCGCCGCCACCTGTTGCTGCCGGTCAAACGCCTTCTTCTCGCTGGCCAGGTGTGCGCGGGCTCTCGCGACTCGTTCACCTGCGGCGCCGATCGCGGCGGCTTTGTCCAGATACCCCTGAGCCTTGCCGAACTCGTGGCGCCTCATCGCCCGGTCCGCAAAGCCGATGTAACCGTCGACGACGCGTTCGATCCCTTGTCTCGCTTTCGTGTTCCGCGCCTCGATTTCGAGCACCTTTTGGAATCGTTCTAGCGCGTTGCCGCCAACGGGCGTGCTCAGCCGTCCCGCCGCAAGATCCGTTTCCGCCGCGGCTAGAATTCGGGAGATCGTTTCTTCGCGCTGGCGGGCAGCTTCGGCGACTCGGCGTGCTTCCTCCTCGGCGCGTCGTTTGGCAGTCGCTGCCTTTTGCCTTTTCTCCGCCGCGTCGCGTTCTTGCTCTGCCAGGCGCTGTTTCTCTTCCTCTAGCCGCTTTCGCTCTTCGAGGAGGTTTTGCTCCCGTACAGCGAGCGCATCCTTGGCGCTTACCTGCCCCTTTAGCCGTTTTCGCTCCTCATCCAGTCGTCGTCGCTCATCTTGTATTTTCTTTTCCCGCGCTGCGAGCTCTCGTTCCAGCCGCACCAGCCGGTCCGTTTCCGCCGGCCGTTTCTGAGTGGTCGCCTCCGGTGGCGGCGTCTCACCGGGTTGTTCGCCTATAGTGCGCAAGACAAAGATTCCGACCAACGACAACAACACGAGGAGCGCAACGGTTACCGCGGCGCGAAACCACGGGGATCGTGATTTCGGCCTGGGTTGATCGGACCGCTCCTTGTAGACCGCCGTGTTCGCAGCAAATTCAGCTTCGTAAGGGCGTGCTGCCCCGGTGGCGGGTGATTCGGAGATCGGCGCTGCTTCCCGAGCCCCGCTCTTCGGGGTACCGGCCGAGCCTGCATTGTCGCTTTCCGCCGTAACCTCGACCGGCGCGTCGGGGGCCGTCGTCTGAATCTGCGCACGCAACTCCGTTTTCCACTCCGCAATCGTTTGCGGCCGGTCTCTCTCGTTGAACGCGAGCGCGTGATCGATCGCTTCCAGGAACTTCGGTGAATATCGCCCCCGGCCGATATCGGCGGCCCGTACCAGAACATCCCGCGTGCTTCCCAGGATGCCCTTGCTGCGCGCCATGGCATCGACCGGTGGCGCGCCTGCGACCGCGCGGTACAGGGTTGCGCCCAGACTGTAGATATCGGTCCATGGACCTTGCTGATCACTGCTGTTGCCGTACTGCTCGAAGGGCGCATACCCGGGTGCGACCAGGATCGTCAGCGTGCGGTCGTTGCCGAGTGCTTGCCGAGCGGAGCCGAAATCGAGGAGGACTGGGGTCCCATCTTGGCGTATGTAGACATTGTCCGGCTTTATGTCACGATGTATGAATGCGGAGCGGTGCACTTGCTCGAGCCCATCGAGGATGGGGAGCAGGATCTTCATCAGCTCACCTTCCTCGAGAGTCTTGCGCCGCTCGAGAACAGTTTCCAGGTTCTCCCCGCGCTCGTAGCGCATGACCATGTAGGCCGTGTTGTTGTATTCGAATACCGAGTAAACACGCACGATGCTCGGGTGATCGAACTTCGCCAGGGTTTGTGCTTCGTTGATGAAACGCTCCAGACCCCACCGGTACCTGTCTTGGTGGGCTTCCGAACGTGGTTGCACCGTGCTGTCCGGCGCGCGCACGGCGAACTCCACCGGCAGGTACTCCTTGATGGCCACGAGTTGTTCGAGGTTGGTGTCCTGCGCCAGGTAGGTAATGCCAAACCCACCCTGGCCCAGTTCACGCTCGATCCGGTACCAGTGGAGTTCGTAGTTAGGCGGGAGTACGTTTAGCTGTTCTTTGACCACGATATGCTGCTACGCAGCGGGCTTTTGATCGTAATTCCCCATGCCCTAGCCTATGTCGAGCAGAGCGCATGGGCAAGCTAATACCACACAAACCTAGTGGATTTAATCACCCATAGTGCCGTTCCCTGGGCTTTTGCTTCGACAGTGTGTTTAGGGCATACAACGACTTCATCGGGGAGACTGTGGTACAGATGTCGCAGGCGGCGCAGGCAACAGCTCAACGCAGCGAAAAGGCTACTACTGCAGGATTAGGGAGCGATTCCGAATTCACGGGTCACTTTAGC
>JBHHZP010000056.1:0-20000 GCA_046758085.1 Acidiferrobacterales bacterium | reverse complement strand
TGGTGTTTTTGCAGCTCGCGTGCGACTAGCATATTGAACTTCTGGTCCGTTCCCCCCAACTCCACGTCCGCGCGCATCGCCACCGAATCGTAGCCCTGCACGAGCGGATAGAGAAACTCATGGATAGCGATCGGCTGACCGCGCGTGTAGCGCTGCTGAAAGTCGTCCCGCTCCAGCATGCGCGCCACGGTATGCAACGCTGCCAGCCGGATCATATCGGCGGCAGTCATTTCATTCATCCAGCTGGAGTTAAAAATCACCAGGGTCTTTTCCGGGTCGAGGATCTTGAAGATCTGTTGTTCGTATGTTCTCGCATTCTCGATAACCTCATCCCGGGTTAGCGGTGGGCGGGTGGAGATCTTGCCACTTGGATCGCCGATCATCCCGGTAAAGTCACCGATCAAGAACAGCACCTCATGTCCCAGGTCCTGGAACTGGCGCATCTTGTTTATCAGAACCGTGTGGCCAAGATGCAGGTCCGGTGCGGTCGGGTCGAATCCTGCCTTGATCCGCAGTCGCTTTCCAGCCGCAAGGCGCTCCGACAGCTCGCTTTCCAGCAGGATCTCCTGAGTGCCGCGCTTCAACACGCGCAATTGAGCATTAAGGTCAGACATAACAGTCATCGAAACACGGGGGGGGAACGCCCCATACACCAATGCAGCCGCCCCCGTCAATGCGGGACCGGCCTTACGGATGTTGCTGAAAATGGCAATGCGACCCTACGCGGACAGGCAACGCGCGCATCCCGCCTTACAGGCCGCTCTTGCTCCGCAACCCGAACCAACTGCAAGCAAATCGCGCCTTTGAGGGAATCAAAGGGTAACATAACCCACAGCCCCACCCCACAGAAAGACCGCGCCACCTATCGCCAGAGAGCACCGGTTTGATCGCTCGCGGTAGCAGGGACGCCAACACTACACTGCAGAAATACTTGATCGTCGTGACATTAGGCCCGAAACTGATCTTATGAACTACATCGGTCTCATGTCAGGCACCAGTTTGGATGCGATCGACGCTGTGGCTATATCCATATCATCGGATACCAAGCTTGCGGTCCTCGCCACTCACAGCGCGCCTTACCCAGTTGAAGTGAAGGCCCAGTTGCAACGGCTCGGCTCACCTTCAAGCAGCGAATTCGAGCTGGTAGCGCAACTCGACGCACGGCTTGGCGAGCTATTCGCCAGCGCTGCCAACGAGGTCCGCAACAAGGCAGGGCTTGAACGTCAACACATCAGTGCCGTCGGCAGCCACGGACAAACCGTGCGTCATTGCCCCAGCGCACAATACCCCTTTAGCCTGCAGATCGGCAATCCCGCGGTCATTGCAGAGCGCACTGGTATTGCAACGGTAGGCGACTTCCGAGCCCGTGACATCGCAGCGGGTGGGCAAGGAGCCCCACTTGCCCCGGCTTTCCATCTGTGGATGTTTCATTCGTCGGAGCGAAACCGCGCTGTAGTGAACATTGGCGGCATCGCGAACATAAGTTGTCTGCCGGCACAAAATGACCAGCGCGTGCGAGGGTTCGACACGGGGCCAGGCAATACGCTACTCGATCACTGGATCGCAAAACATCTCGGACATAATTTTGACGCCAACGGAAAATGGGCAGCGACAGGCACAGTAACGGCGACGCTGCTCGAACGGTTGTGCAGTGATGGCTATTTTCGCGCGGCGCCGCCCAAAAGCACAGGGCCTGAGCACTTCAATCTCGACTGGTTACAGCGTTATCTTGCGGAAATGCGCCCGCCGCCACAGGCGCAGGATGTGCAAGCCACGCTTACCGAGCTTACCCCGCGGACGATCGCGCAAGCCCTGAATGATCATTTCCCCAGCGTGAATGAGATCTATGTGTGTGGCGGTGGCGCTCATAACAAGCACCTGATGGCGCGGTTGCGCAGCAACCTCTCCGGCGTTGCCTTAGTGGAGACAACCGCGGTGCTCGGGCTCGACCCCGACTGGGTGGAGGCGGTTGCGTTTGCCTGGCTCGCACATCAGGCAATGACAGGCCAGCCTGGAAATCTACCAAGCGTTACCGGCGCACGCCACGAGGTAATCCTGGGGGGGATATATAAAGCATAACTACGAGCGGCAAGTAACAAGTGCCAAGAAAACCCAAGAAAACGAGGCCTACCCCTTCTCTTGCTACTTAATTATTAATTATACGGAGAAGGATGACCCGCAGCCGCATGTGGTCCGGGCATTCGGATTCTTGAGCACGAACTGCGCGCCTGCGAGGCCTTCTTGATAATCGATCTCTGCACCCACCAAGTATTGAAAACTCATGGGATCGATAAGCACCGTGATGCCGCCTTTCTCGATGCGGGCATCGTCTTCATTGACCTTTTCGTCGAACGTGAAGCCGTACTGGAAGCCGGAGCATCCGCCACCTTGGATGTAGATGCGCAGCTTGAGGTCGGGGTTGTTTTCTTGCTCCACCAGCTCTTTTACTTTCTTGGCGGCGCGTTCCGTGACAAGAAGCGGGTTGGGCATCTGCGGCAAAGGGGCGTTCATAAGCATCTGTCCGAGTAGACGAAGTCTATATCAGAGAATTCTAATATAATCAATTATGCGTCTCCCCGGGCGAAATTTCAACAACCTGTCAAACGCTGGGCTTGTCGCCCTCGGTATGCACATCACCAGCGGCAGACGCCGCTAGTGGTTTGAGCTTGGTCACGACCCCGTTGTCGGTGCCCTCGCCGGTTTCACGCAACAGGTTACCGTTGAGCGCCGCTCCTAGCGCGATCTCGATGACCCTGTAATGCACATCACCGATGACCTCGGCCTTGGCTTGCAGCTCAATACGCTCTGAGCAATGCACATTGCCCTTAATCCTGCCATTGATAATCATGTGCGGAACGGTCACATTCCCCACAATCTCCGCGTTCTCGCTCAAAACAAGTGTGCTGTTCCCAGCGCCTTTGGCCATAATATTGCCCTTCAGCTTCCCGTCAATCCGAAGCCCACCGGAAAACGTAATATCTCCGTCCAGCTCGGCCTTGGCACCGATAAGAGTATCGATCGTATTGCAGGGTTTCTGGTTCGATCTCCCTAACATAAATCACCTCCGCCACTGTAGATCACCGCATCCGGCTCCGTATGCCTATATATATGAGTAGCCCGCCACGTCTCACTGTTCAAGGGCGAGCCTGCCGCGATTCCCCATACCCGCATACGGCTATCCTGCTTCCCACAGATGCCTCCCACTGGCACCACGGCAAAAGATACCGCAGCGGCGCCATTTAGCCGCTAGTGAGGGGTCTCAGCCGCTGCCCCCGCGATCATGTAGGCGTCCGATCGTCGGCAGTGCCGGAAACAGCCACTGGCTTGAGATTTGCAACCTGGCCTTTGCGTTTGCCTTGGGCAGTTTCGCAAATCAGATTGCCGTTTATGGTCGCCCCCGGGGCCATCTCGATCTCCTTATAGTACACGTCACCGGCAATCTCGGCCGTCGAGTGCACCTCGATGCATTCGGAAGAATGCACATCTCCCTGGATCGTACCGGTCAAAATTAAATGGGGAACCCAAACATCCCCATTGACCTTCGCACGTTCACTCACGATGAGGGTGCTGTTACCTTGCTCGCGCGCCTTGATCGCTCCGTTCACTGTACCATCGATTCTGAGCCCCCCGGCAAACACAAGATCTCCCTTTACCTCGGTTTTTGGTCCAATCAGGGTATCAATTGTATTGCACGGTTTTTCGCTCGCCTTTTTACCCAGACCGTCTCGCATCAGACACCTCCACCATTGCCGGTCGCCGTAGATACTGCCACCTCCAGCGTAACCCGGTACTCGCTGCCCCCTTTTTTCTGGGTGGCTGGATCACCAAATTATCACCTTTTCATGTCAGCGGCCAGTTTGATTCACGGGAGCCCGCGGCGTATCGGAGAATTCAACAATAAGCCCGTATCGGACAGCGTGCTCAAGACGCTGTCGTCACCCCTGCTGCGACATCGCTTGTTCCCGACGCCAATCTGCCCCCGCCGTTCTTGGCGGTGTGCGCTTCGCGGTGAGATATTCAGGAACTCCGGGTTTCTGCGAGCGGGATCGACAGGCACGTCCATTCATTCGGTCCGTCGGATCAGGCTCGGGGCCATGGGTAGGTTTGTTCTACTGTCTGGGCGTTGCGACCGCGGCTGGTAACATTCACCTTTATCCACTGCGGTTCGAATCCCACAGGCAGCTTGAACTGCCCTTCGAGATCCTGGAAATACTTGAAATTAAAGCTGATCGGCTTGTCCGTGGGCTGCGGGAATCTCAGCACTGTCGTTTCACCCGCCCGTAGCCCGCTGATCTCGAATCTCGCTTTTCCGCGGATCTTCCGGTCATGCTTCAGTGCCTGAATCAATACCATTTTGTAACGGTATGTATTTTTGGGAGTGGCTGCCGACTCGAGCTTGAGGCTCTGGATTCGCAGACCGCTCTGCTTGTTAGGCGGCGATATGATGTTTCGGTAGAAATTCAGTTCCTCGCGCAGTCGCACGATCTCGCGGGAGGAAGCCTTGAGGGTTTGATCCAAATCCTGGTATGCCGTCTGATCCATCTGCAGCGCACGCTCGGCGCGCGCCAGCGCCTCGCGCAACGACTGATTTTCGGTCTGCAGGCCGGCGACCTGATTCTGCAGATCCTGTTGCTGGCGCGACGCCGACAGACGCTCATAACCCGCCATGCTAAGACCGTGGTTATAGATCACGCCGCCCGTAACCAGCAACACCACTACAATAACCCCGGCGATAAAGAGCTTCACGCGTGGCGAGTAACGTGGTTTGACAACGAGTTCGCCTGTTTTCTGGTGCTGGAACAGCAAGGCTGAATACCCCGATTATCTCGACCTGTCTAAGAAAATTATAACGCGCCCAGAATGCCTCACAACCAGACACGTAAAAAAAATCCATGTCATTCGTGGCCATCATGGCAAAACGGCGGGGGCATCAAGGGCCAGGGCCTCATCCAGACCGAACATGATGTTCAGATTCTGCACGGCCTGGCCGGCGGCTCCCTTCAACAGGTTATCAATGACCGATAGCACCACCAGCACATCACCCCTGCGGGGGCGGTGTATAGCTAGCCGGAAGGTGTTGTCGGCGCGCACCGAGCGTGTTTCGGGGTGACTCCCCTGCGGCATTACGTCAACAAACGGCTCGTTTGTGTAGCGCGCCTCGAAGATCTCCTGCAGGCTGGCATCAACCTCTTTCGGGCGTGCATACAGGGTGGCATGGATACCGCGGATCATAGGCGCGAGGTGCAGTACAAAGGTGAGACCGACGGGATGGCCACAAATGTCCTGCAGGCCCTGACCAATCTCCGGCAAATGACGGTGGCCCGGCACCGCGTACGCCTTCAGGCTGCCCGCCGCCTCGGCATCACGCCCGGCACCGCTGAACCCGGATTTGGCGTCGGCGATCATAAGAATCCGTATCGATCAGGCCCGGCTCCAGCAACGGCAGCAATCCCAATTGCACCGCGGTCGGATAGCAGCCGGGATTGGCGACCAGACGTGCCTGGCGAATCTTGTCGCGATTTACCTCCGGCAAACCATACACGGCTTCGGCCAACAGTTCCGGGCAAGCGTGCGGTACACCGTATGATTGCTCCCACATGGCAGGATCTTTGAGGCGAAAATCGGCTGCGATATCTATTAGCCATACGTCTAGCCATACGCCCGCCTCGAGCAAGATGGGTGCGTACGTCATCGCAACGCCGTTCGGTGTTGCGGAAAAAACAACATCACACGCGCAAAGTGACTCTTTGTCGGGCTTTACGAAGCTCAGGTGGACGCGCCTGCGCAGGTTCGGAAAGAGATCCGCGACCGTGCGGCCCGCTTAGGTGCGCGAGGTGATTACCTTGAGCTCCACCTATGGATGCAGGGAGAGCAGGCGCAGTAGCTCGACACCCGTGTAGCCGGTCCCGTCAATTATGCCGACCTTGATCATGTTTCTACCGGGTTCAAGCCAGATTAGAACTACTCAACGCGACGGCGAAACGAGATGTTTTGGTTGGAGGCCTTCCTGGATTTCAAGGGTTATTTAACCCCTTGGCGTTTCGTCGCCACGTCTGCGCGTATTAGAAACTCGTCCTCCATGGCATGGTATTCGTTCAAGCCGATGAAAGCTGTGAAGTCGTCGAATGATGTCAGCCACTGCCCCTGCCCGGGTAAAGAGCCAGTGGCAGACGCTCGCAGCGCTGTGAAAAAGTCCGTCAGTGCCTTGTGCATCACCATGACCGAAGCTACCGGGATTGACACGCGGCTCACGCCCAGGCGCGCGAGCTCTGGAACAGGAATGAGCTCTGTTTTGACTCCGCTCACGCCATCCATCAGGTTCACGGACAGCGGGCCTTTGACGTTGCGCATGGCCTTCTCTATTTCGGCACGCGTCGCGATGGCATCGATGAACACGAGATCCGCGCCCGCGTCCAGGTAAAGGTTGCTGCGGCGGATGGCCTCATCGAGGCCGTGCACTGCCAACGCATCGGTGCGGGCATTGATGACAAAGTCAGGGTCGAGACGCCCGCGCACCTGAATGCAGGCCCTGATCTTCCCGGCCATCTCATCTGCCGCAATGACCTCCTTGCCCGCCATATGACCGCAGCGCTTGGGAAAGACCTGGTCCTCGATGTTCATCCCGGCGCAGCCCATGGTGATCAGCCGCTCGGTGATCCAGGCCGCATTGATAGCGTTGCCGCCACCGGTATCGGCATCGGCCATGACGGGAATATTGACGGCCTGTACGATGTTCCAGGTCGTGTCGAGGACATCCTTCATTTGCACCAGCCCGACGTCGGGCCTACCCAACAACGAGCCGGCAACGCCGAATCCGGAGATCTGCGTCGCCTCAAAGCCGCAACTTTCAATTACCCGCGCGCTGAGGGCGTCGTGGCAGCCAGGCACGACTATGGCGCGCCGCTCCATAATGGCCTGGCGTAATCGAGTGCTTTTTTTCATAGGAATAGCTCCGAAGAAGGCCAATAGGACTGCTCACCAGCGGCGGTGCACATGCTGATACTTGTATCATGCACCGCCGTCTCGGTTCAAATTCCACAGCTGCACAGCCCGCCAATCTGGTTCATTGTGCGGCTAAGCCTTTGTCTGCGATCTCGGGCACGTCAGATAGCCGCTACCCCTTCGACATCAGCGTTTTGTGTCGCCCCGTTCTTGCGCACGGGCTTCGAGCAGCGCGCGGTTGTAGGCCAGTATGAGGTCCTCGTGATGAACTACGCCCACCACATGGCGGTGCTCGAGATCGTCGACAACGGGGAGGTAGCCCTGATCGTGTGCGCTCATGAGCCCCAGTGCCCGCTTAAGGCTGGCATGCGGCAGGACAACGGCATCACTCGGGCGCGCGACATCACTCACAGCGCTACGCGCTGCCGCTTCATTCAGCATTGCTTGCACGATGTCGGTCACGTCCAGACAGCCGCACAGCCGTTTTTCGTCATCGACCACGAACAGCACGGAAGGACATTCGTGGCTCAGTAACGATCTTATCTCTTTCAGCGTGGTGTCCTTGGGCACAAGCGCATAGTTCCGGCGGATAAGGTCATTGACGGTAATCCCCCGCAACAGACCGGTCTCTTGCGCGCGCCCAAGATCGATTCCGCGGCGCTCGAGCTGCCAGACGAAAAATGATCGGCGTGCCAGCTGACGCGTGAGCATGCTGGCCAGCACCGCAGTGATCATTACTGCGACGGTAAGCTGGTAATTGCTGGTCAGCTCGTACATGATCAGGATGGTGGAAATGGGCGCGCCTAGGACCGCAGCGGCGACGCCCGCCATGCCCATGACCGTATAGGCACCGTGCGCCGACGCATACTCCGGAAAGACGCTCGCTGTCAAAATGCCAAACACGCCGCCCGTCATTGCGCCCAGGAAAAGCGAGGGACTGAATACCCCACCGGCGAAACCACTGCCGAGCGCAATTGCCGTGGCGAGCAGCTTGGCTACCACCAGGGCTGCCATGAGACTCAACGGCAATGCCTCCTTGAGCGCCAGATCGGTCGCTTGATATCCCACCCCTAACACATGCGGAAAGGCCAGCGCGATAACGCCGATGGCCAGGCCACCGATGGCCGGTCGCATCCAGGGCGGAATTGGAAGTCTGGCCATGGCATCTTGCATGAACAACACGGCGTACATGAACGCCATCGACACCGCCGCGCATACCACGCCCAATAGTATAAATGCCGGCACCTCGGTGGATGAGCCAATGAAATAATCAGGCACGGCGAGAAAGGCTGGCGAATCGCCGAGGTAAGCACGCATGACGACGGTGGCAGCAACGGACGCGACGACGATCGGTGCAAAGACGCTGAGCGCGTACTGGCCTACCACTACTTCAAGCGCGAAGAAAACGCCGGCGATAGGTGCGTTGAATGAGGCGGCCACCGCCGCCGCTGCGCCACAGCCGACTAATGTGAGCGATAGGCTGCGGCTCAGGCGCAAGCGCTCGGCCACCCAGGCGCTCATGCTTGCCCCCAGGTGCACCGCCGGGCCTTCACGACCAACTGATGCCCCCATACCGATGGAGGCAGCGGCGGCAAGCACGGCGCCGGCACTGGCACGTGCGTCCATGCGCCCGCCGCGCGCCGCACATGCCTCCATGATTTCCGCCACCCCCTGATTGCGCCGCTCGGGAATCACATAGTGCACGAATAGCCCGATGACCAAGCCACCCAGCGTCGGTGCCAGCACCACGTGCCACATAGGAAGAATCTCGACGACGGTGGCGAAGTAGGCCTCGGAGTCGGATCCGAAAAAAAGCAGCTGGAACAGTCCGATCAGGTAGCGAAATCCGATCACACCGTAACCCACGGCCACACCGAGGGCCGCTGCGAGGATAAAGAGAATCGACTGCTCGTTCCGGATCGCCCGTTGGAGGTCGAGCATCAGGCTACTTGGTAGTGCAAATGATACTGTGCGGTTGAGGCGCTACGAGGCCAACTGTAACGTCACCCAACTGACCGGGGATGCTTTGCCAATGGCCGCAAAACCTAACGCACAGACGTAGTGACCCCAAGGACGCGAGGATTGGTTGATATTCTAATAAGTTCTTGATTGAAAATCGCCTCGCGTCTTTGTGCCAAGCCGTTAAAGGCACCGGCCTCCCCGTGACAAGCACAGGTTCAATTATCGCGCAAGACTGTCACCGAGCAATGCGCATGCTCGACGACCCTCTGCGCGCAAGAGCCCAACAACACCCGGTTCATGTGCTTGCGAAGGTGGCTGTGCAAGACGATCAGGTCTGCGTTGATCTTTTGCGCCTCTTCCAGGATGCGCTCGTATGGCGTGCCCTCGGTCACGGCAAACGTTACCGACACGTCAGCGGAAACCTTCTTGGCCACGTACTCCTGCAGCTCTTTTTTGGCATCTTGCGCTGCCCGTTTCATGGCATCAGGCGGGAAATACGAGGCGACAATCGGCATACCAAATCCAGGCAAGACGGTCATGAAGTGAAGGGTCGCCTTGTGATGCTGGGCCTCCTCCACCGCCATCGCCAACGCCTTGTCCGCGAACGCGGGCTCTTGCATATCAATGGGCACTAGAATGTTCTTGAACATGTGATTTCCTTACTCTCTGGCCGCCCTCAACCCCAGCAGGCTAGGACGGTTCCCGTAAGCGCCGCCACCCCCGGCCACTAACTCTGCGTAGACCTACCGCTACCCATCAACCCTGTGCCTGTAAGGACTTTTTCAATATCTTCCTAGATGGCTGCGGACACGGCCAGGCCATGCTGCCCTGTTGGCGGCGTGTGCGCTATGCCGGTGCTGGCGCCGCCTTGATGCGCCGTGCTCGCTGCAGGAACGCTACCAATAGCAACAGGACCACGGCCGGGATAAACATGAACTGTTTGGGTGGCCGCTCAGTCTGCGTTTCAACCGCCAGGATCTGCCAGTCGAAGTCGAGCCCGGCCTTCTCCGCCGCGCTGCCGAACACCATGTTGTCGATGAACACCTTGCCGTCCTCGACCCGGATCTCGATCCCGGCCTGCGCCAGGCGCTTGGCGCCGGCCGCGGCCGCGCCCAGTGGCAACACGACGGTCTTCTTCACGCGATCACCGTCGATGGTCTCACCCTCGGCCATCATCCGCAGGACGCCTTCTGCCGGGGTTTTTTCCGCTACCGCGACGATCGCGACCGCATCCACCTGCTGCAGCGGCGGGTAGACCATGTCCCACCAGAACCCGGGGCGGAACAAGGTAAACGCAATCAGCAGCAGCGCTGCCGTCTCCCAGATACGGCTCTTCACCAGCCAGAAACCCTGCGTCGCCGCGGCGAAAACTAGCATGGCGGTGACGGCGCTAGCAATGGTGAGGATAAGCTCCCACCAGTGCTCGATACCGATCATGAGCAGCTGCGTGTTAAAGATAAACATGAATGGCAGGATGGCCGTTCGAATATCATAGGTAAAACCCTGAATCCCGGTTCGTATGGGGTCGCTGCGTGCGATCGCAGCGGCGGCGAATGCGGCGAGCCCCACGGGTGGCGTGTCGTCGGCGAGGATCCCGAAGTAGAACACAAACATGTGCACCGCGATCAACGGCACGATCAGCCCGCTGGCAGCGCCCAGGGTGACGATCACCGGTGCCATCAGCGTCGAGACCACGATGTAGTTGGCGGTCGTCGGCAGGCCCATACCCAGGACCAGGCTGATAATCGCCGTGAAAATCAACATGGCCATGATATTGCCGCCGGAGATGAACTCGACGAACTCGGTCATCACCAGGCCGATGCCCGTCAACGTGACCGTGCCGACCACGATGCCGGCCGCCGCCGTGGCCACGCCGATACCGATCATGTTGCGCGCACCGGCCACCAGCCCGTCGAACAGATCGTGAAAGCCGTGCCGCACCGCGCGGCCGAGCTCGCCGTGTCGGCGAAAGTACGCCATCAACGGCCGCTGGGTGATCACAATGAAAATCATAAATACGGTAGCCCAGAATGCCGCCAGCCCGGGCGAGAAGCGCTCCACGGTCAGACACCACACCAGCACCACCACCGGGAGCAGGAAAAACAGACCGGACTTAATGGTGGGGCCCACCTCGGGCAGCGCGACCACCGCGGCGTTGGGGTCGTCCATCTCGAGCTCCGGATAGCGCGACGCGTACCACACCAGCCCCACATAGGCCGCCATGGTCGCCGCCCCGATTACCCAGATCGCGGCAGCCCCGAGCACCGGCTTGAGCCAGCCGATACCGTAGTACACCGCGGCGGTGATCACCATCAGACCGATGATGGTGCCGACGAACGACAACAGGCTCTGCGCGAAGGTGCGCTTGTGGCGCCTTGGCAAACCCTTCATGTCGGCCTTTAATGCTTCGAGGTGGACGATGTAGACCAGCGCGATATAGGAGATGATCGCCGGGAGAAAGGCATGCGTGATAACCTCGACGTAAGAGACCCCTACGTACTCGACCATGAGAAAGGCGGCGGCGCCCATGATCGGCGGGGTCAACTGGCCGTTGGTAGAGGCTGCCACTTCCACCGCCCCGGCCTTGGTCCCGGGAAAGCCCACGCGCTTCATCAGCGGGATGGTGAACGTGCCGGTCGTCACCACGTTGGCGATCGACGATCCCGAAATCAGGCCGGTCGAGCCCGAGGCCACCACCGCCGCCTTCGCCGGTCCACCGCGCATGTGCCCCAGCAACGAGAACGCGACCTTGATGAAGTAGTTGCCGGCGCCGGCCTTATCCAGGAGCGAGCCGAAGAGCACGAACAAAAACACGAAGCTCGTGGACACGCCGAGCGCCACACCAAACACGCCCTCAGTGGAAAGCCACTGGTGCGCCATCAGTTTGTGCAGGCTCGCACCCTTGTGTGAGATGACCTCAGGCATATACTGGCCGAACAAGGTGTAGATCAGGAACACCGAAGCCACCACCATCAGCGGCGGGCCGAGCGCGCGGCGCGTCGCCTCGAGCAACAACAGCATGCCGGTCACGCCTACCACCATATCAAAGGGGGTCGGGGCGCCGGAGCGATCCGACAGCGCTACGTAGTTCAAAAACAGATAGGCCGCGCAGAATGCCCCCACCAGCGCAAACACCCAGTCCTGTATCGGGATACGATCGCGCGGCGAGCGCTTGAGCGCAGGATAGGCGGTAAAGGCGAGAAAGATCGCGAACGCCAGATGGATCGAGCGCGCTTCGGTGTCATTCAGGATGCCAAATCCGAACACGAACGGCAATGGCGATGAGTACCATAGCTGGAACAAGGACCATGCGAGCGGTATGGCGAGCAGAATCTTTGCGGGCAGTCCGGACGGGGCGCGTGCGCCCGTGTCCGCCTCCGCGATCATCTGCTGCAGCTCCTGCCCGGACGCCGCCTGATTGTTTTGTTGTTCACCGCTCATCTTGTGTACTCCTCACTGCCTCTCCCGCCTGCTTTCCGTCGAGTGCTTTGTCGTGATACAGCGCCCGCTGAACAAGTCGCCCCACGCTCCCTATTCGGAACTTCATGATCAGCGCGTTGTCTGTGCGATGCGGCGTTAGCGCAAGCCTTTCTCCTTGAAGTAGCGCGCCGCACCTTCATGTAACGGCGCGGAAAGCCCCTCGCGCGCCATTTTCCTGGCCTCCAGCCTGGCGAAGGCCGGATGCATCTTGTGGAACTGATCGAGGTGATCGAACACCGCCGCCACCACCGCGTAAACCAGGTCCGCCGGAACGTCCGCCGACGTCACCACAGTGGCCTTTACACCGAACGTTTGAACGTCATCGGGGTTGCCAGCGTACATCCCACCAGGAATGGTGGCGGGCGCATAATACGGATTGTCGGCCAACAACTTGTCGATCACGGAACCGCGGACATCGACCAGCACGGCATCACACAGCTTCGTGACCTGGGCGATGGATGCGTTGGGGTGACCGGCGCTGTACACCATCGCCTGCACGCGGTTGTGACACAGCGCGAGCGACTGCTGCGATGCGGGCAGCTCCTCGGCGAGCAGGAAATCACCCTTGATCCAGCCCTTGGCAGCCATGACGACTTCCATGGTAGCGCGCTGGCCCGAGCCGGGATTGCCGATATTTACCCGCTTGCCTTTCAGATCGTCGAAGCTGCGGATGCCGGAATCGCTTCGCGCCACCACCGTGAAGGGCTCGGCATGCAGGGAAAACATGGTGCGCAGATTGCTGAAGGGGATATCGATGAACTGGAAGGCGCCGGTGTGGTTGACCGCGTCGTACTGCAGATCCGATTGTGCCAACCCGATGTCAAGGCTGCCGCCAGTGACGTTACTCAGGTTGAACGCGGATCCGGCCGTGGGCTGCGCCCGGCACCTGGCACCCTGGACATAACGGTTCACCAGCCGGCAGATGGCCCGGCCCGCCGGGTAGTAGACACCGGCCGTGCTGCCGGTGCCGATCAGTATCTCATCGGCGCGCACCAACCCCACCATGCCTGTGCCGGATACGGTGAGCGCCAGGACAAGCAACGAGGCAAACAGCGGGATTCTGGTCATAGCCGGCCTCCCGAATGGCACGCGCGCACTCTGTTTGCCGCCGCGGGTGTGACGGCAAACAGATTCCGCCGGGCACGCAAAAAAGCGCAGCGGGGAAACGGCGTAAGCCGTGCCCCTTTGCGCGTTTGTATAATTACTTGAGGCGTGCTTCTTTGTAGTACTTCAGGGCGCCGTCGTGCAGCGGTGCAGACAGACCGTCGTTCACCATGGCCTTCTTGGTCAGATGATTGAAGGCCGGATGCAGCTTCTTGAAGCTGTCGAAGTTCTCGAACACCGACTTCACTACCCAGTAGACCGTATTGGCCGGCGTTTTGGTGGAGCTGACGAAGGTTGCTTTCACGCCGAAGGTCTTCACGTTTTTCGGGCTGCCGCGGTACATCCCGCCGGGGATGATGGCATGGGCGTAGTAAGGATGTTTATTGACCAACTTGTTGATGGCTCTGCCGGTGACCGAGACGATCACGGAGTCGCACGAGGTGGTCGCTTCCTTGATGGAGCCGCTCGGATGGCCGACGGTGAACACCATGGCGTCAATCTTGTTGTCACACAGCGCCTTGGACTGCTCGGCGGACTTGAGCTCGGATGCGAGCGAGAACGTATTCATGTTCCAGCCCAGCGCCTGCATCACGACCTCCATGGTGCCGCGCTGACCCGAGCCGGGGTTACCGATGTTGACACGCTTACCCTGGAGGTCCTTGAACTTCTTGATGCCGGAATCTTTGCGGGCGACGACCGTAAACGGCTCATTGTGCACCGAAAAAACCGCCCTGAGCTCCGGGAAGGCACCCTTGTCCTTGAACTTGCTGCTGCCGTTATAGGCATGGAACTGCCAGTCGGACTGCACCACACCCATGTCGAGCTCGCCAGCACGGATGGTGTTCAGGTTGTAGATCGACCCGCCGGTGCTCTCCACGGTGCATCGAATGCCGGTCTTCTTGCGGTTCTTGTTGACCAGGCGACAGATGGAGCCGCCGGTCGGATAGTACACGCCCGTGACGCCACCGGTGCCTATGGTGATGAACTCGGCGCCCCATGCAGTCGCCGGCACCGTCCACGCGGCCACGGAGACTCCCGCTACCAACAGTGCGCTGGCAGCGGCGGTCGTTAGTTTCTTGATGTGAAATGACATAGCGATCCTCCTAATTATTAAAAGGGATGAACCCCGATTTATTCGAGTGATTATCGTACTCGACGGTTAGCGTTATGTCCCGCCACCGGCCCCATAGGGACCGCCCACAGGCGGGATTTCTCGCCGATGCGAGTGCTCGCACTATAACACTGTCCGTTCGAAATACAACCGCATGGCGTCAATTCTGACCATCTACCGCGCCCCGCGGTGTTGACGATCTGTCCATGCCGCGATGCGGCACGGTTATTGCCCGTGATGGCCCGCGAGTGCACAGGGCCGGGCCGGTGACGGGCCATGGATAAATACCAACCATCCAGCTACCATTTATGATTGCACTGCGCCCGCTCTGGCATGACTGGCCCATTTAGCATACAGCCCGGATGAACCACGTTTTCCACCGGCACGCGCGCACGACCCTGCCCTTGGTCGCAGCCGGCGAAGGACCGTACATCATTGATAGCGAGGGCAAACGCTACCTGGACGCCTCCAGCGGCGCCGCCGTGTCCTGCCTGGGCCACAATCACCCGGTCGTCATTCAGGCAATCAAGGATCAGCTCGATCGCATCCCGTATGCCCATACCTCCTTTTTTAGCAACTCCGCGCTCGAGCAGCTCGCGGGCATGCTGGTCGAAGGCGCGCCCGCAGGGCTCGACCGGGTGTACTTTGTGAGCGGGGGCTCGGAGGCGATCGAGGCCGCGCTGAAGCTTGCCCGACAGTATTTTTTGGAGATCGGGGAGCCGCAACGTAGCCATTTCATCGCGCGGCGTCAGAGCTACCATGGCAACACGCTGGGGGCGCTGGCCGTGGGCGGCAATCAGTGGCGCCGGCGCAAGTTCGAGCCCTTGCTCATCGAGTCGCAGCATATCTCGCCGTGCTACGCCTACCGCGGCCGGCGTGAAGACGAGACCGACGAAGCTTACGGCTTGCGGGTGGCCGATGAGCTAGAGGCGAAGATTGAGGAGCTTGGCCCGTACTCGGTGCTTGCCTTCCTCGCCGAGCCCGTAGTCGGCGCGACCGCGGGGGCCGTGCCACCTGTACCCGGGTACTTCAAGCGCATCCGTGAGATTTGTGACCGCTACAATGTGTTGCTGATCCTGGACGAGGTGATGTGCGGCATGGGGCGCACCGGCACACTGTTCGCCTATGAGCAGGAAGGCATCAAACCGGACATGGTGGCGGTCGCCAAGGGCCTCGGTGCCGGCTACCAACCCATTGCCGCGCTGCTGGTGACCGAGCAGATCTACAACGCCATCCGCGACGGCTCCGGCTTCTTCCAGCACGGGCACACCTACATGGGTCACCCCACCGCATGCGCCGCCGCGCTGGCAGTGCAGAAGGTGATCCGCGAAGACAACCTGCTGGAAAACGTGCAGCGGCAAGGGGACACGCTCGCCGCCGCCCTGCACGATCGTTTCGGCGAACACCCACATATCGGTGACATCCGCGGGCGCGGTCTTTTTCGCGGGCTCGAAGTGGTTGCCGACCGGGCGACCAAGGAATCTTTCGATCCGGATGCGCGATTGTTCGCGGCGATCAAGCGCCGTGCCATGGAGCGCGGGCTCATGTGTTACCCTATGAGCGGCACCATCGACGGGCGCCTCGGCAATCACATCTTGTTGGCGCCGCCTTTCATCATCGATGAAAGCCATGTGGCGGAGATCGTCGACAAGCTGGGACCAGCGATCGACGCGGCCATTGGCGATATCTCCTGATGAGCACGGACTGGGCGCCTCTCATCCTGGCCGTCGCCCCCAACGGCGCCTACAAAACTCAGGCCGACCACCCCGCGCTGCCCGTCACCGCAGATCAAATCGCCCGGACGGCGGCACAGTGTTGTGAGGTGGGCGCGTCGATGATCCACCTGCATGTGCGCGATGCCCACGGCAACCATTCACTCGACCCGGATCTTTATCGCTCGGCGACGGCCGCGATTCAGCGCGCCGTGGGTGACCGCCTGGTGATACAGATGTCGAGCGAGGCGGGCGGGCGCTACGCCCCTGCCGAGCAGATCGCCGCGGTTCGTGCGCTTAGGCCCGAGTCGGTCTCCATCGCGTTGCGCGAGATCATACCGAACACCGATGCAGAGTCCGATGCGGCGGCGTTTCTCGCGTGGGTCGTGGCCGAGCGCATCATCCCCCAGTTCATTCTGTACTCCGTGGGCGATGCATTACGTTACAACGACTTCCGTCGACGAGGCATTGTGCCACCCGGTCCTTCCCTGCTGCTGTTCGTGCTCGGGCGCTACGCCGCCGACCAGACCTCCGAGCCTAACGATCTGCTGGTATTCCTGTCGACGCGCGACGGCATCTCCCCGTGGGCGGTATGCGCCTTCGGCAAACGCGAGCACGCGTGCGCAATCACCGCCGCGACACTCGATGGACACGTGCGCGTGGGATTCGAAAATAACTTCTATCTCAAGGATGGGCGGGTGGCGGACAACAATGCAACACTGGTCAAGCAGGTACGCGACGGGGCGCTCGCGCTCGGCCGCCCACTGGCGGACGCCGATACGGTGCGCCAGATGTTGGCATTTTAGCTCGAATTTAATATTCCCAAATCAACTACTCAACGCAAAGACGCGAAGAGATTTTCTTTATATAAGCTAAACAGAAACTTTTGTGCCCTTTGCGCCTCTGCGTCTTTGCATTAGGTGTTGTTCTAGCTAATGCCAACCGCCCCTTCGTACCACGGCGTGCAGTCCAACATCACTGCCACAACCACCCGATGCCGGAATCGCACCTTTATTTCCGAGACCGTTGCCAGCAGGGATGCGAGCACCGAGCCTACATGGAAGTATTCACGGCGTGTCTCGGAAACAAAGGTGCGATACCGGCATCTCGAGTGCAATCCATTCCTAAGGCATCTTTGTCCTGGCGAGTTTCAGCATTTCAAGCCGGGATTTTGGGACACCGGTGAGTCCAAATATAAGATTTTTGATTAAGGCGGCCAGACGCTTTGCGTCTTGGCGCCTTTGCGTTAGGTGTTTTTTTGGTTTATGCCGACAATACCCTCAGCCATTAGCTCATCGACCTGTTCGTGGGTGTAACCCAACAGGTCCTGCAAGATGGCATGTGTGTGTGCACCGAGATCAGGCGCGGGTGCGGCCGGCAACTCAGGCGCGCTGGAGAGGTGAGGAGGTGTACGGGCAAATTGGAAGTCGCCCACATCGGGGTCGCGGACACGCATCAACATACCGCGCGCCTGCACCTGTGGACAGGCAAACACGTCTTCTGCGGTGTGCACAGGTCCCGTCGGTACCCCCGCATTGTTGAGCTGCTCGACGGCCTCACGACGCGTCAGACCAGCCAACCAGCGCGCGATAATCTCATCGACAAACGCGCGATTCTTGGAGCGCGCGGTGCCGCTGTTGGTGCGCGGGTCTTCGATGAGCTCAGGCTGGCCCATGGTCTCGCACCACCGGCGCCAGATGCGCTCGTCCGGGACATTGACCGCAACATAACCGTCGCGCGCCTTGTAGGCACCGCGTGGATAGGCATTGCGCGGACGGCCGCGTTGTGGCGATTGCCCGGCGACCGAGTAAAGGGCAACCATGGACTCGTTGAGCGACAGCATATTATCGTACATGGCCGAGTCCACTAGCTGCCCCTCCCCGGTGCGGCTCCGCATGAACAACGCCTGCATGATGCCGTAGGCCGTGACCATGCCCGAGTAGATATCGGCCATGCCGTAAATCGTCCATGCGGGGGGCTTATCCTCAAACCCAACGAGGTTCATGATGCCGCTCATGGCCTCGGCAACAATGTCGAATGCGGGGCGGTCGCTGTAAGGCCCCCCGTAACCGGCAAGCCGTCCAAAGCCCGAGATCACGGCGTACACCACGCGCGGGTTGATCTTGTGCACGGCATCGTAACCCAGTCCCAGGCGATCAAGCGAACCTGGGCGCAGATTCTCCACCACGACATCGGCCTGCGCCACCAGCTTGCGGTATACCGCTTGTCCTTTTTCGTTGCGAAAGTCAAGCGCGAGGCTTTTCTTGTTGCGGTTGTAACCCATGAAGCCGGCCGCCTTCTTCACGCCGTTCTTCTCGACGAATGGCGGCATGGCGCGCCGCGGATCACCGCTCCCGGGGCGCTCGATCTTGATCACCTCCGCGCCCGCGTCCGCGAGCAGCATGGTGCAGTACGGTCCGGCCATGTACTGCTCGAGCCCCACTACGCGGATTCCGGAGAGTGGGCGGTCCATGGTTCAGCCGTCGATCCACTCTACGATGGTGCTGGCCCCCATGCCGACACCCACGCATAAGGTCGCCAACCCGTAGAACGGGCGATGCGCACCGGGGGCGCGCCGCTTCATCTCGTGCAGCAGCGTCACCAGAATACGCGCGCCCGAGCAGCCGGTCGGATGCCCGAGCGCGATCGCCCCGCCATTTACATTGGTGATCTCGTGTCGCATGCCGAGCGTCTGCATGCAGCCCAGCGTCTGCGCCGCAAACGCCTCATTGATTTCGATCAGCCCGATGTCATCGAGCTGCAAGCCCAAGCGCTCCAGCAACTTGCGCGTGGCGGGTACCGGACCGTAGCCCATCACACCGGGGTCCACGCCGGCCACCGCCGAGCCCACCCAGCGCGCCATCGGCGTCAGCCCGAGCGCCTCGGCCTTCTCGCGGCTCATTAGCAGTAATGCGGCGGCGCCGTCGTTGATACCACTGGAGTTGCCGGCGGTTACGCTGCCATCCTGCTTGAACGCAGGGCGCAGCTTGGCCAGCTCCTCGTGGCTGGTCGCGAGCTGATAATGCTCGTCGGACTTCGCGTAGCGCGGGTGCTCATCGGTGTCGACGATCTTCGGTGGACCTTTGCGCTGCGCGATTTCAATCGGAATGATCTCGTCCTTGAACCTTCCTGCATTGATCGCGGCAACGGCGCGGCGCTGGCTTTCGAGCGCAAACGCATCTTGCTCCTCGCGAGAGATCTTCATCTCCGCGGCAATCGCCTCGGCGGTCTCGCCCAAACTGACAATGGGATACATCTCGTCCATTCTCGGATTCTTGTAGCGCCACCCCACTGTCGTGTCATGCATGACCGGCGCCCGCGTCGTCGGAACACGTTCGGGCTTGGGCACGCTCCAGGGTGCGCGGCTCATAGACTCCACACCACTGCCAATGTAGACATCGCCCTCCCCCGCGATGATGGCCTTGGCTGCCTGGTTCACGGCCTCGAGCGCCGACGAGCAGTTGCGATTCACGGTGACACCGGCCACGGACACGGGAAAACCCGCCAGCAGAACGGACATACGCGCCACGTCGCGATTGTCCTCGCCGGCCTGGTTGCCGCATCCCGCGTAGACATCATCAAGCAATGCCCGATCGATTCCCGTGCGTGCCATCAATGCCTGGTAGGTATAGGCCAACAGGTCGTCGGGTCGCACACCGGCCAATGCGCCGCCATGCCGGCCGATGGGG
>JBHHZP010000055.1:0-21309 GCA_046758085.1 Acidiferrobacterales bacterium | reverse complement strand
TCTCGCTCCGCCTCACCCCTGTAGGCTTGGTGCCAGCATCCGTGGCTTGCAACGGGCTCGGAAACAAAGGCGCAATCCATGTCACTCGAGCGCAGCCCATTGCCAAGGCATCTTTGTCTTGGCGAGTTTCAGCGTTTCAAGCCGGGGCTTGTGGGGCGGCAATGACCCGTAGCGTCAATTCACGCTACAATTGCGGCATTATCGCTGCCAGCCACAAGGAGACGGGTATGAAGATCGACAGGCTCGATCACCTGGTTCTTACTGTCAAGGACATCGAAGCGACGTGCGATTTCTACTCCAAGGTCATGGGAATGGAGGTAGTGAGCTTTGCTGGCGGCAGGAAGGCGCTGAACTTCGGCACTCAGAAGCTCAATCTGCATCAGGCGGGCAAGGAGTTCGAGCCGAAAGCGCTGGCACCGACCACAGGCTCGGCCGACCTGTGCTTTATCGCCACGACGCCGCTAGCGCAAGTGACCGCGCACCTGCACGACTGCGGTGTCGAGATCATAGAGGGGCCAGTCGAGCGGACTGGGGCGAAGGGTCCGATCCAATCTGTGTATATCCGTGATCCGGATCGCAACCTGATCGAGCTATCGAACTATCTGTAGCCAGCATCGGGATCGGTGCCACCGTTTGTTACTTCATGCCCAGGCTCGCACCGGCGGTGCGCAATAATGCCCAGCGCGGCGCCACGGACCGCCTGTCATAGATCCGCTGGTTTGTTGGGATTTCGGCGGAGCACCGCCTAGACTCTAGCTTGATGCCTGATGAAATCATTCGCGCCAATCAAGAGGTCAGACGATGGCTGATGATCGCGCTGGCGGCAGCAGCGATCGCAGGGCTGCTCGCGCTCGCGCTTACGCAATTCTACCTTCGTAGCCTCGAGATCCTGTCGCAGACCGATCCCGAGCAGGCGATCGACAAGCTGCTCGCGTTTATCTATTTCTGTGGCGTCGCTTTAGCCGTGGGTACCCTCGCCACGAGCGCATACCTGGCGTGGGCCGGCATCAGGGTTGTGCGACAGGAGCAGTTTCCCTGGCAGGGCATGTGGGTTACCAAGGATACGCGCATCGTCAGAGGCGATAAGGCAAGGTTGCGCGGCTATGCGCTTTGTGCCGGTGCGCTGATCGTGCTCGCCGCCGGTGCGGCTGTCTCCGTGTTTGGCGGCGAGATCGTCTCAGCTCTTACGGAGTTTTCCCGGCGGGCGAAATAATTCCCTCCGCACGATACCCAAACATAAGGCCGGCGATAACGCGAGCATGCCTGATCGGTGCGCCGTGTTCACGCACCAAAGGGTTTTCGACCCGGGGACCGAGTGCCCGGATCTGCGACGCCTGTCCCGGCCCAATGCTCCGGGTGCGTCATCTTCCCCGAAACATAGGACCGGTGCTAAACTCACAGAGACCGCCGTTCGTCGGTCCCGTTGGTGTTTCTGTCGCCTAGCGTTCGAAAGGAAGCGTAGTGGTAAGACCGTTCACAACTGCCGTCGTTGTTCTGCTCATGGTGATCGGGTTCGTCCAGTTCCTGCGGCTGCTCTTGGGCTGGGAGGTACTCGTGGGCGGCGTGGTGATCCCGATATGGGCAAGCGGGGTGGCTCTGGCCATCGCGCTGATTCTTATCGGGGGCCTTTGGTGGGAAAACCGTAAATGACTGGTTACGGATGTGGGCGCGCCCTGGCGTTGACCGGCAGCGCTTAGGTGCCGCGTGCGCAGCCCAATTGCACCCGCAAGCTGCTGAATCTACATGATTTCCTCTCCTCACCGCGCCGTGTCCGAATGGTGCCCGGTGGGCCGCACTGAACGCGCTACCTTACGCACCGGCGGGATTTGGTGCCGGGCGTCGGTCCTTTCTGGCATTCGCAGCACAATGGTCTATAAATTATTTACGCAATGGGCTTGGCCGCATACAAGCCCAGCGAGCGACAACAAGACGTCTGGTAGTCCAGCGTCTGTATCGAATTATCAGGACGAAGTTTTTGCTATGAATCGAATCGGTCTCATACTTATCATTGCGCCGTTGCTGGTGTTAGGGATCCATTACGGCAGCGAGATGGTCGCTGTGGATCAATGCACCAACGCCGGTGGCTCGTTCAACTACACAACCATGATGTGCAGCTTTACCGAGCGTGCGGACTACATTCCGTACAGCCAGCGTTATCGCTGGAGCGTCAACATCGCTCTTGGCATCAGCCTCCTCGGTTTGGTGATCACTATTGCTGGAAGTCAGAGGCGCCGCCGCAATAACCTGGGCGCGCGACCGTTGGGAACGGGTACCCGACGACGGGCACTTAACTGACGGGTCGTTTTCGCCAAAGTGGCATTTCCGTAGTGCAAGATATAAGCACGGGCATTGAACCTTCAACGGCCCGCGTCTGCGTATACGGTTATCGCGGGAGTCGCGGCGACAACGGCGAACCAGAAAGAGGTCTTGGAAGGTATCGGCACCAGCCGGGTGCCTGTTAACGGTCCTGCCACGGCCTTGCCCGCGACGTCCCAGACACTGTTCGTCTCGGCATCCACGTAACTCGCCGATCGCATGCGGAACGTCAACCGGCGCCCGCCTGCCACTGGTTCGTAGGCACTGCCCGTTGTACCGCCCGCACCGATAAACACCACAATCCGCTTATGTGCGACCACATCCATGATGATGGCCGAGCCTGCGCGGTCCAGCGGATAGGCCCTGCTGTCATTACCGACCTTGATCGCTAGGATCCGTGTCGCCGGGGGTAGTCGGCCGTCCTTTGCATAGTCACTGACCGGAAACGCGAATCGACCGCGATTAAGGGCGCGGGCGTAACCACGAAACGGGTCGCGTGCATACGGGCGCCGATAGCCGGTATTTCGCGAGAGTACCTTGGAGTCCGGGTAAGCCTCGCGCCACTCGCGCCAGGTTGTGGTCATGCTCGGCAACACCTGCAAGCGTTGGCCGGTCAGTTTGCCGACGATGGCCGTGCCCGCAACATGCCACCAATAGCTTCCGGTGTCATAGTCCAGCATCACCATATCCGATTCATATAGCGCGCTGGTATTGCCGAACGTGAGCACGCGCCCGCGCAGGCGCCGGCTGAAAGCGACGCCGCCCGCGCATAACGGGCAGTAGGCGATGAGTACCGGTTCGCGCGCGAGCGTATCGTTGACGATCTCGTGGTAGTTCAGGATTTGTAGCGGGAAGGCCCACGCCTCACCGCCGCTGGCGTACCCCACTACCATGTCATTGTCGCTCAGCCATCGCGCCGTTGTGCCCGGCTCGTAGCGAGGCCGGTGCAGCGGCGGGATGGCGTCGCGCAGACGCTCGATCAGGGCTGGCGATGCCAATGTCAAGGGCACGGCCCGGTTGACCGGCTGGAAGGTATCGAAGTAGATGGTATCGAGTGCGACGCTGTGGCGCGATCGGTCGAGGGCGGGGACCGCAACCGGCTGTTGCGCCTGCACGGCATGGGTGCTGCCTAGAAACAGGCCGCCGACCAGCACGAGCCGGGCCGTGGTGCCACCCGATGATGTGGGCTCGTCATTCAGGCGCGGACCGACACGCATCACGCTATCGTGACCCTCTAAGAAAAAACCGGCTGCCGATGTTCATGTTCGACAGGCAAATTCAGGCGAGGTTGCCCTCAGGCCAGGTGGAAGATCGAACGGACCAGATTGTTGTATGCCTACGGCGAAATTGACCTCTTCGAGCTTGTGTTGAGACACTACAAGGATGCGGAACAATGCCGCGCCTTTGTCTCAGTCTCCCGGACCATGAGCACGAGAATATACTCCCTGGGCGTAAGTCCCGACGAGCAGCAGCGGCTTCACCGCCAGCGCGAGCTCTATGGTGATACTGCCGATCTGAAATTCTGTGCGACCGACACCGTGTGTGAGATCGGCAGCGGCGCCGGCGCCAATCTCTGGATCGCCCGGCAGCTCACGCGCGGCCGTTACATCGGCGTGGACGTCGAGGCCGGACAGAACGAGGCCGCGGCAGGATATGCGCGCGACCTCGGCCTGACTAATGTCGAGTTTCACACGGCGAACGCTGACGCCACCGGGCTTCCCAGCGACGCCGTGGACGCGAGCTTTTGCCGATGTGTGCTGGTTCATCAACCCGATCCGCAACCACTGCTGCAGGAGATGTGCCGCATTACGCGCACCGGCGGCCGCATCGTCGTGATCGAGCCGCACGACCCAAGTTACTATTGCGGCCCGGACAAACCGCATCTCATGAAATGCTTCCGTGCCCGCGGCCAGTATGCCTATGGGGAGGGCCGGGGTTCTCGCGACGTTGCATTGAACCTGTATCCGTTGTTGCATGGGCGGCGCTTGCGGGATATCCGGGTCACGCCGCACATGATTACGGTCTACGGTCACGAAACCGGACGCTGCCGGGATTTCTTGCAGAACTGGCTGCAGATTATCGCAAGAGTCTCGGATAAGCTGCTGGAGCTGGAAGCGGTCTCGTCGCGGGACCTGCAGCTCGCCGCGCAAGAGGCGGGCGACATAAAACCGGAAACCGTAGTGCATCAGATCATGTGGATCGGGCAGGCGATCAAGTAATTGGGGCCGGCCGCGGCCGTTGCACCTTGGTTGCGGAACAAGCGTCTACAGGTAGCTGAGCCCGGGTAATACACCGACAAGGATGGGATGGGATTTTGCTGTGTGTCGTTGTTGCGTAATAACAAAACGCAAACAAATGGGCCACCTCATAGTGTCGCCATTGCTGATTTTCGTCCTCCTAGCAGGCGCGCTGTCGCCGATGGCCGACGAAGGCTCTCCACGCGCGCCCCAACTGCTGGCGGATCAACGCTATCGAGAGGAAAAGGAAATCCTCGAAGAAACCGTGCGCGCTAACAGAAACGATGCCGCGGCGCGGTACGATCTGGGTAGAACATATCTCGCACTGTGCGCGTACGACGATGCCATAGAGCAACTGAAGCAGGCCGTGTGGTTGGCGCAGGACAAGGCGCTGTATCATTTCTGGCTGGGTCGGGCTTATGGCGAGAAAGCAAAGCGCGCCAACCCGTTCAAACAGGCCTCACTGGCTGGAGAGATCCGAAAGGAGTTCGAGCGGGCTGTCGTGCTCGAGCCGAGGAATGTCGATGCGCGTAATGCGTTGGGAAATTTTTATGCACAGGCACCGTCGTTCATGGGGGGTGGCACAAAGAAGGCGCGCGCCCAGGCCAAAGCCCTTACGGAGTTGGACGCGCTTAAGGGTAAGCTGCTTTATGCCCGTATTGACGAGCAGGGGAAAGAAACCGCACGGGCGTTTGCTCTGTACGAAGAACTCGAGCAACGGTACGCGACTTCCGCCGGTGCCGCCGTATTCTATGGTGCTTACGGTCAGTTTCTGCGGCGCCAAAGGCGCTATGATGAGGCCATTAAGGCGTTTACGAAGCAGCTGGAGCTGGATCCGCACAATCTGAGTGCCCGTCTTCGCCTGGCCGCGGTCTATGCGACTGTCGATAGATTGCAGGATGCAGCATCGGAGTATAAAAAGGTGGCTGCTGTCAGCCGGGGTTGTGTACCCGTGAAGTACCGGCGCGGCCGCCCGCGACAGCTGCAGTAACCTGGGCCAGGATTCGCGCATCAGTCTGATGCGATCGCATGTAAAAGGACCGGTTCATGAGCTTTGCCAACAAGGTTGTAATTGTCACCGGCGCGTCCAGGGGAATTGGACGCAGCATCGCCGTACAATTCGCACGGCAAGGTGCGTGTGTGGCGGTGCATTACCACCGCGAGGAAGCCAAGGCGCGCGAGACGTTGCGTCTATTGTCGGGCGACGGCCATCTCCTGGTTCAGGCCAATGTGATGGAAGCGGATGCCGCCCACGCACTCGTGGACCGAGTGGTCAAGGACATGGGCGGTGTGGATATTCTGGTCAACAATGCGGGGATCTATAAGGAGCATCCGTTGCCGCAGACGTCTTATAAGGAATGGCAGGATGCCTGGTTGCAGACGTTGCGGGTTAACCTGTTGGGACCGGCATGGCTCTCGTTTTGTGTCGTCGCGCATATGCTCGAGAGCGGCGGCGGGCGCATAGTCAATGTGTCATCACGGGGTGCCTTCCGTGGCGAGCCCGATGCACCTGCCTACGGGGTGAGCAAGGCCGGACTCAACGCGATGAGCCAGTCCATGGCGAAGGCGCTGGCAGCGCACAACATCTTCGTGTACGCGGTAGCGCCAGGCTTTGTCGAAACGGATATGGCGACGTCCTTGCTAGCCGGACCGCGTGGCGATGAGATACGAAATCAAAGCCCGCTCGGCCGCGTGGCACGCCCGGAGGAGGTCGCGCGCACGGTGTTGTTCCTGGCCGCCGAGGGCTCGGAGTTCTTGACTGGGGCGATCGTTGATGTCAATGGCGCGTCGTACCTGCGCTCTTGAAACCCGTGGCCCTGGCACGCGAGTGCGGGATCGACAAAAAGCATTTAACTCCAGCAAGTTAAGGATCGCCCGGCGACTGCACTCGCCGTAAAGGCCGGAATCCGGTATATATACGGTCATCGGGGTGGGGCCTGCCATATCGGCAGTCCCCCAATTTCCAGCAGTTATTTCTTTTGTTTTCCTCTTTCCGGTTGACCCATGCTGGTTGCCACGAGCCCGCAGAGTATTCTCACCGTTGCCGCGTGCGCGCAGGAGCGAACACCCGGCGAGCTTGCCGTGTGGGTGCAGACGACAAAGGCCTTGTTCGCCCGTAGCAAGGAGTGCAGGAACTACCTTACATCGCGTCAGGGGTTGGCAAGAAGATTCACGCACGAGATCTGTCCGTTGAGCTTTCTGGCACAACACCTGTTCTACCAACGTAAGGATGTTGTCTGTAAACCCAATTTTGACGACGAGCAGTTTCATGCGGCGGTCGTGGACTATCGCGATCGGCCAGTACGGGTCCACAAGTTAGTGTTCTGTCACGCCACCGACGGTTATCAAGATTACCTGCGCCAGGCGTATTGGTCAGAGTTCGGGTCGAATCCCAAGGCGCGGAAACGCTCGAATGCAGCGCGGCGGCGCAACGGCCCCATGGTCAACCATGAACTCGCGATCGCCGAAGGGAACGACTTGCTGGAGCGGGGGCTACGGCTTATTGCGCAAACGGCACAAACCGCCTCCGCCAGGAGTTGTGGTAGCGATACCTCGCTGGTCATCATATTCGACGACCACAGCTGCTTCCTATTGCCCGAGCAGCTGTCGATAATGGCGGAGTTCGTCGAGGCAGAAGTACTGCCCATGGCATTGCGTTTTTCCAAGCTGTTTCTGCTTGGGTGGTCCGGCAGGATGCTTCTGGGCTTCGCACTAACCGATCGGCACGCCTGAACATTCTCCGTTGGCCAGGTCCGCCGGCGTAAGGGGGGAGGCCTCGAGTTTCTGCCGAACGACAAATCAGCGCAAGACGAGGCAACACGCGATGACGCCTGCTAAATGGATTAGTGAGCTTTTCCGATGTATCGATGGCAACGACACGGAAGAATTCCTTTCGTACCTTACGCACGATGCGCTTTTCCGTTTCGAGAACGCTCCCGCGGTGCAAGGGCAGGCGGCCATACGCGGCGCGGTCGAGGGATTTTCCGCCGGCATAAAGCGCTCACGTCACGAGCTGCGCGGACACTGGGCATGTGGTGATACACTCATCTGCCAGGGTGAGGTCACGTACACAAGACTCGACGCTGGCCAGGTGACCCTGCCATTCGTCAATATATTTGCAATGAAGGGCGAGCGCATCAAGCAGTATCTGATCTACATCGACATCACGCCGCTCTACGCACCCGCCATGTAGGGATTGTGCCAACGCACGGACACGGCTCGAGGCGCGCCGCTCGGATTCAGGGGCGAGTCCACGTACGGCGGGCACGCCGGCCCCCCGTGTGACCCGGTAATAATAGGCCAACGCGCGCGGCCCTGAGCTGAACCAGGGCCGCGCCCATGTCAGGCCCGTTCCCGCAGCTTTTTGGCGAAGGTTAGCAGAAAATCCAGCGACGCCTGAGTCTCCGGTTTCGACAACATGCCGACGGTCGCGAACAAACCGCCCTTGTGCGTGGCCGCCGCCGATTCCACGACCGCCTCGTGCAGGGCGTCCTGGGCGACGCCGGCGAGTGCGGCGACCTCCTCGATGGCCAGGTTGTTCACCATCTGCTCGATAAAGATCGCAGCGCGCTCGATGATGTTGTCGGTGGCCGCATCGCGCATGGCGTTCAAAAAATGTACGGCCTCAAACAAGGTCACCAGCCCCCCGGTGCGATGCAATTCCGTCAACCCATCCAGCAGCGCATGCACCGCATCGCGCGTATCCGGATCGTTCAGCCGGTCCACGACCTCGAGGGCATTGCCTGCCATTATGGCGCCGCGTTCGACCATACGGTCGGTCATGGCGTCGCTGACGGCGGCGAGCAGCTGCTGCACCTGCTCTTGCGCCGCGCTTTCGGTAATCAGATTTTCGCTAGCCTGTGATTTTGCCTGTGCTTTGCTCATGACTCCCCTCCTTACAGCAGGCCTCGGGCCGATAGCCAGTACAGCCGGTTGTAGGCAAGCTTGAACCAGTGGATCATCTGCGACGGCGGCCCCGGGTTCGGCGGCGTCGTGTAGTTGAACCACACATAGGTGCCAGTCTTGGTGCCGGTTTCTACGAAGCAGTAGACCTTGCCGTCATACTCACGCGCCATGCGGTCTTCCTGCACCAGCGAAACGAGATTGTCGACGATGGTGTCCGCCTCGAAGTGAGCGGTCGAGCCGGCCTTGGAGATGGGGATATTGGTCGTATCCCCGACCACGAACACGTTGGTCGAGCCTTCCCGGTGCAGGGTCTTGGGATTGGTGGGTACCCAGCCGCCGTCGCCCAGCCCCGAGTCGGTGATCACCTCCGCGCCTCTATGCGGCGGGATCGTGATCAGCAGGTCATAGGGCAGGGTGACACCTTCCTCCGAGGAGATTGTCTTGCCCTTCGGGTCGACCTCTTTGGTGTTGAAGAACGTCTCGTACTTGATGCCGAGACGCTCCATCTCCGGTTTGGCCCAGTTCGCCACCGGCTCGAGCGCGTGCAGTCGACCGATGGGATAGGTGTAGGTGATCTCGGACTTATCCAGCAGACCACGCTCCTTGAGGAAATCGTACATCATGAAGGTGATTTCCAAAGGCGCTACCGGGCACTTGTGCGGCACGTTGGTATTGATGATTACCTTTCCGCCTTCGAATTTGTCAAGCACGCCGCGCATTTTGCGCGCGCCCCCCAGATCGTAGAACCAGTGGCCACCTTCCTCCATGCCGGGGATCTCCTGTGGTACGAGCCGGGAGCCGGTGGCGATGACGAGATAATCGTAGCTAAAGGTTTTGCCCGACTGCGTCGTTACCTTGTTGGCGTCCACGTCGATATTGGTCGCTGGGTCCACGAAAAACGCGACTCTGCGGTCGAGCACCTTACGCTCGTCGCGGAACAGCTCGGCCTCACGAATGCGGCCGAACGGTACATATAGAAGACCCGGTTGGTACATATGGGTATCGGTGGCGCCGAGCACTGTTACGCTTAGCTCTCCCGATTTCATTTCGTTACCCAGCTGGCGGCATAGGCCGTTGGCCACAATAGTCCCGGCAAGACCTCCGCCCACGATCAGTGTTCGTTTTGCCATGATTCGATTTCCTCCGTTAGATATTGACGTGATGTAACTGCCGGTGCGAATCTGGTGCGTAATTACAGCAAGCGAAGCTGTGGTGCTCTTTTTTATTTCAGTTTCTTGATGACGATGCTCCAGTATCCGTCTCGTTCTTCATTGGCGACGAGCTCATGGCCGACCTTTGCCACCCATTCCGGAATGTCCTTGGATGATCCCTTGTCTGAAGACCAAACCTCGATCTCGTCCCCGACCTCGCACAGCTTCAAGGCCGCGATCATTTCCATCAGCGGGCCCGGGCAAAAGGCTCCGCGTGCATCTATCTTCCGACGCTCAGCCATCTTGTTTTTTCCTCACCTAGAATGTGATCAAGTCGCCCGCCTCAGCGTCTGACAGAAACTTGGTTAACCCAAGCTCGCCATCGAAAAGATCTTCAACGAGGTTGTCCATGGTCCACCCCAGCAAATCGAGAGCCATCGCGCAGGCGTGCATCTTAAGCCCGCCGAGCATCTTGCCTTGACTGAAAAGCTCCACCGTATCAGGCGCGTTTTTCTCCAGCATCAACTTGGAAAAACTGCCGCCCCTATAGCGCTGTTTTGGCCCGACGCCCCTATCGAATGCGTATATGGCGTTCATACTTATGAACACCTCCGCGGGGCGGCCCGATACCGCAGCAACGGAAGCCAGCATCGCGGCCATGTGAAGCTTTTCATGTTCGCCGGAGCACACGATAATGAACAGTGGTTTTGCCGGCATCCTAAGTTCCTCATGTGCACAGGCAGCCAATCATAGAGAATAAGTCAGCGGGCAGGTCTTGATCTAAATCAACTATTATGCGGGTTGGCGCCGCTTTTCGCGGACAACGGCAAGCACCCGGAGGCCTGATTCCCCCCCAAGGCAGCGTGATTTTGGGGGTACCAGCAGCGCTGCTAAGGTCCGTGGCCAGGAGAGACGGGCTGTGCCTGGTAACCGCGCCAACAACGATGTGCCGGGCATACTCGCCGCAACCTCCCAGCAGGGATCCTGGTCAGTGCGAGACATGCCGAGTGTGGACGTCGCTGGAGCGAAGGCGCGCCCTTCGTCGATACCGAGACGATACCCATGATTAATCCCCGCGTTGGCACCTACGCGCTGGTGCTGGTATCGCAGCGCAGCATGCATGTGCGCATCGGGCGCACCGGCAAGCTCGAGACGCAGCCGGGGTTCTACGTGTACGTGGGCAGCGCGCATGGGCCCGGCGGGGTGCGCGCACGGATTGCGCACCATCAAAAGCGAGCGCTGCGACCGCATTGGCATATCGATTACCTGAGAGCTGCCCTGGAGCTCCGCGAAGTCTGGTTTACCTACGATCCGGTCCGGCGAGAGCATGCGTGGGCGATGGCGTTAAATGCCTGGCCCGGCGGCGCACTGCCCGTGACGCACTTCGGCTGTTCTGATTGTGAGTGCGATTCGCATCTGTACTTCTTTCACGCATATCCTTCCAGGGCCTTATTTCGCAGAACGCTGTCCACCGCCTGTCCGGACCACGCACGGATGTATTCGGCCGGACCCTGGGTGGGGAGTTCCAACTGTGGTTGGGCGCAAAGCCTTGTAAGCAGAAGGGGACGATCATGTTAAAGAAGCTGCTCTATGTCAGCCTGTTCGGATCGGCCGTCGTCGTCAGTGGCGTCGCCGCGCTGCAATACCGCCTTGCGATAGGTCCGTTACTGATCGCGTTGGGGGTGCTCGTACTGCTTGGCCTCGGGTTAGCGCGACGGCCCTTGCGGGGAGCGATCCCGGATCTGGTATTCGGGTCGATCGATACCGGTCTTCTGACCATCCCGGCGCTATGGGGTGGCGCTTTGTTTGGAGTACCCGGTGCCATCGCAGGCGGAGTCATCGGCGACGCGCTTACCGATGCGATCGCAGGCTTCTTCGAAGGATCGGTGGCGCAGTGGCTGCAGAAAAAAGACTTCGAGTCCGGACGCGAACCGGTAACGACCGCACTGGGCAAGATGGCAGGGTGCCTCCTGGGCGCCGGCCTGGTGCTGTGCGTTGCACTGCTGTTCGGCATACGCCCGGCTTTCGATTAGCCCTGCATGCCGCGTGTGGGTCTCCACCGCTGGACGCAATGCGGAAATCGGCGACTATACTTTCCGATAACGCGCCCATTCGCACTTCGGTACTGTATCTCGATTTTGGAGTACATATTATGAATGCCCTGATCCGGCCACTACTGGGTGGTTGTTTTTTGCTGTTGGCCGCATGTTCGGCTGGCGAGTCTCCTGAAAACCACGTATGGAAAGCACAAACTGACGCGTTGGAGAAAGCACGCGATGTTGAGCAAATGCTCGAAGACTCAGTGGAAGAAAAACGCCGAGCAATGGAACGCCAGAGTCAATAAGCGCGGAATTGGCATTGCCCAGCGAACCGCCCACGCTGCCCTGTGCTGGTGCTTACATATGGCTGTCGCATCCTATCGAGGCGTGGCGCGGTGTCCTTCCATGTGTGTTTCTTGCTGAACCAGCAGAAAGTCTATCAGATCGTAAAGTCGTTACGCGTATAAGCCCAGATGCCGAGCGAACCAGGCGTGGGCCGAAGCCGTTCGGCGGGGCGATCCCTGCGCTGCGCACTCCCTGCTTCGCTTGGGCACCGGCCCAAGCCTTTCCTGGCTTGGGCGTTCGGCGGGACGAGCGTCCCCCGGACCCTCGTCTTTATCCGGCTCACCCCCCCGGAACCTTTGGCTTATTCCGCTTCACCCCGCGCGTGCCCCAATTCCTCCTCCTCGCTGGCCGGGGAGGGCTGGGGTAGGCCCGGGCTTCGGCCGCACCCCTCGCTCGGCTTGCATGCGGGGGACAACGACGGCAAGAATTCGATTTTTCTCGCTACAAGCGGCTTGCTACTGGCTACCGCTTTCGTGAGTTCGTGCAATTTCCGGGCTGCGGTGGAAGTTCATAGGACAGTGGCCGGGCGGACTTTTCCAGCATAATCCAGGTGTGCTGGCGGGTCGTGTTGTACTGCGGTTTCGATGTAACGCTTCGCGCAGCGCCTGGAGCGCTGGCTTACGGCGCAAGGTGAGCTGTTGTGCCATGGTATAAGGGGTGGTCGGGGCGTGTTTTCAAATTACGAATTCTTGCGCGACGGGAGATTACATGAACGGTACAGGAATATATGTTTACAGAACCGAAGGTGCCCGATTCGGTATCAGCTTTGGTTCAGCCATGGCTATCGCCATCTCGTGGTCGGTGAACAAGTCCATCCTCTGGGCCATCGTCCACGGCCTTTTTTCCTGGATTTACGTGATTTATTACGCCATCACCCGCTAGCGTAGGGTGGCAACGGCCCCCCGGTCGCGCGCTGACAGCGGCTTCCGACGCGTGTGCGTGCCAACGGCGAGTTGTCCCGAAGCACCTTCGTGCTTGGCGCCCGGACACCTCGCATTTCCGCCGCCAACCATCATATATTGTTGATTAGTAAGGGGGCTTCCGCCACCGCCGCGGGGGCTTACTGGCACAAAAAACAGGCGTTTTTCGGTGTCTATACTTACCTAAGCGGCTCAGGCCAGGACCGTGAGACTACAAAAGTTAAGGACCAAGGAATACATCACAAATGCTAGCAAAGATTTATCGCAACCTACGCTCCACCGGGATGACCTCATTTCGCTGGCCGATCGTGATCGTGGCACTGGTCTTGATGGCGGCCGCGCTGGTTGAGCCGGTGAACCTCGGGGAAGCCGTCAAAGCCACCCGGGTGTGGGTGTTCGACCAACGCAACCTGGGCGTCATCGGGTTTGTGCTGGCGTGTACCATATTGATGGCAATCGTGATTCCCGAGGCGGTGTTGGGTGTGGCCGCAGGATCGCTGTTCGGTTTCATGTGGGGCAGCATCTGGTTCACGTTATCCGGATTGCTGTCCACGTTACTGGTATTCATCCTTGCGAGGAAATATCTGCAAGGACCCATTCAGAGCTTTTTGGCACGTCGCCCGAAACTGCAGGCGATCGAAACTACAGTCAGTGACAGTAGCCTGCGACTACTTTGCTTGTTGCGGCTGCTTCCGCTTAATCCGGCGATCATGAGTTACGCGCTGGCGACAACCAAGATCGGGATAGGACGATACTTGCTTGCTAGCTGTTGCATGATTCCAGGGTGGATTCTTACCGTTTACTTCGGTTATGTCGCAACGGATGTTGCCGCGATAGCCGGCGGCGCAAACGAGTTCGCGCCGTTGCCGGACACATTGAAAATCGCGGGGCTCGTGCTGGCCATAGGTGTGATGGTTTACGTGACCCGCGTTGCAGCGAAGCAGTGTTCCGCCAATGATCCCGCCGGGTTAAGTGATACGACGGGCTCGGAAATAACCATACCAGATACCGCGCCCGTACTTGTTCCCGAGTACTCGCGGGATTAGCGCACAATCTTCTTCGCGAATACTTCTGGGTGGCTGTGGGCCATCCAGGGGCAAGCCGACACTGTTGCGTGCCATAGGTGCTGGCATTAGCGCGGGGTGGGCCTGCCGGACATCAGGCTGATCTGGCCTGTCGTGAGATTGCTATGGCTACCATGGATCCAGAAGAAATCTTTTCACTCACGGATTGCGAAATGGAGCGAACGCCGGCGGAACTGCTCGAGTGGGTCAAGGAGAAAACACGGCTGCTCAGGAGCATCAGTGGCGGGGACAGCCAGCTGCTGCCTCGCACAGGCCTGGCGCGGAAGTTTCTGGATGAGATGTACCCATTGAGTCTTCTCGCGAAGCACCTCTTCGGCGAGCGCCTGGATGTCGTGTGCAAGCCCAATCTGGAGAATGATGAATTCGACGCAATCGTCATCGATTACCGTGATCCACCCCTGCGAGTTCAAAAAATCGAATTCGTGCATGCAATTCTATGTTACGAAGAGTTTCTACACAGGCTTTACCTCCAACAGAAGGCCCCGGTGTTCACGTTTGGCAAGCTGGGCAGCAAGGAAAAGAAAAGCGCCTACGCCAGCGATGCGGCCGTTCCCCACGTCGTATTGCTGAACAAAGGGCTTGAGCTTCTAGTCAAGGTCGCGCGGACAAAGTCCGGTAAGGCCTACGGCCGCGACACGTCGCTCGTCATCGTGTTCGATGATTACGCCACCTTCAAGGCGCGGGACGACGTTGCCAAGCTGGAGCAATTCATCAACGCCGAGATTCTGCCCATGGATCTGGATTTCGAAAGGCTGTTCCTGCTGGGCTGGTCCGGCGAAACCATTCTCGGGTACTTACTGTCTGGCCCCGACATGCGCAAAGCGCGATCCAGTTAGCTTACATATCTCCCTGCGCGGGGGTCTCTCGCAAGGACACACTGCTACCTACTGGACGGCGCGGACTTGCCGGCGCGCTTCACGCGCCTGGCTTCGGCCTCGATGAATATCCGCTTAACTTCGGGAAAGGCGGTTTTAATCTCCTGGTCCAAGTGCGCGACCGTCTCCTCCATCTCAGAAGCCGGGATCGCATCGGCAAAGTCAACACTCAGGTTCACGAGGATGAAGTCCGGTCCCATGTGCATGGTGAGTACCTCGTTGACATGCTGCACGCCTTTTTGTGATCGAACGATCTCCCGGATACCGTGAACGACCTTCTCGTTGGCGCTCTCGCCGATCAAGAGACCTTTCGTTTCATAGGCGAGCCAGATCGCCGTTCCGCCGAGAATCAGGCCGATGACGATCGATGCAGCTCCATCAAAGTAGAGAACCCCGGTTATATGTGCAAGCAGTATGCCGAAGAACGCAGCCAGCAACCCGAGCATGGCGGCTGAGTCTTCGAACAACACGACGAACATCGTTGGATCCTTGCCTCTGTGAACGGCCTCGAAATATCCCCACTTGCCCTTGGCTTTCGAGAACTCGGATAGGGCGAAAAACCATGCAGCCCCCTCGAATAGCATCGCCAGCGCGAGCACCAAGTAGTTCACCACGACGTTCGTGATGGGCTTGGGATGAAGGATATGTCGGACCCCTTCGTAGAGTGAAACGCCGGCGCCCACCGCAAAAATCAATATCGCAACGACGAAGCTCCAGAAGTAAACCTCTTTGCCATGGCCGAACGGGAACTCGCGGTCGGGCGATTTTTTGGATCGGCGAATACCGTAGAGCAGTAAACCCTGGTTACCGGTATCGACCAGAGAATGAATGCCCTCGGACAGCATCGCCGAGCTGCCCGTAATCGCAGCCGCAATGAATTTGGTTATTGCAATTAGCGTGTTGCCGGCGAGAGCCGCATAGATAACTTTTTTCGAAGACGATGACATACCTTCCATCAACCTGCGCCTCAGTGAATAGCTTTCGGCAGCCAGGGCGCTCGCGTGGGGTTAGTGGTCGGGTGAAGTAGCGCACCGGTCGCACTTTGCTACATCGGCCGGGCAAAATCTAGCGAACTGACACCTTCGGCATTCTTAACTTTCGGCTTTCTGGTCCAGCCCGAACACCACCTGCCCCCCCACCAGGGTGTGCGACACGCGCCCGCGCAGCTCCCAGCCCAGGAACGGGGTATTGTGGCCGCGGCTGACGAGCTTGTCCTCGCTCAAGGCCCACCATGCCTGCGGGTCGAAGACGCAGATGTCGGCCGTAGCGCCGACGCCCAGATGTCCGCTGTCAATACCGAGAATATTCGCAGATTTGTAAGTCACGCACGCAATCGCGTCGTTCAAGCTCAGAACATTGTCGTCCACCAGTTTCAGTGTCAGCGGAAACAAAGTCTCAAGCCCCGAGATGCCTGGCGCCGAGTCGCCAAACGGCGCTAGCTTGGCGTCAGGCTCATGGGGCTGGTGATCGGAACAGATAGCTGCAAGGGCACCGCTGTTGAGCGCCTCGCGTAAGGCCTCACGGTCCCGTACGCTGCGAAGCGGCGGCAATACGTGGCACTGGGTGTTAAAGAAGCCGATGTCATGCTCAGTCAGATGCAGATGATGTGCGGTGACGTCGGCCGTCACCGACAGCCCCCGGTCTTGCGCCTCGGCGACCATGGCGACTGCGCGCGCGCTCGACAGCTGACAGAAGTGCGCGCGCACGCCGGTCTGCTCGATCAGCGCGAGATCGCGTGCCACCCCGACGGTCTCCGCCGCCTCGGGAATCCCGGGCAAGCCCAGACGTGTGCCGACTTCTCCTTCATGCACGCAGCCGTTGCCATGCAGCCACGGGTCTTCCGATTGCAGAAACACCGTCAAATCGAAACTGGCGGCGTACTCCAAGGCGCGACGCATTACGAGCGTGTCGGTCACAGGTTTCAAGGCGTTGCTGAGGCCGACGCAGCCAGCCTCGTCGAGCGCCTCCATGTCCGTCAGGCGTTCGCCCTCGAGCCCGCGCGTGAGCGCGCCCAAGGGATGAATAAAAGCCAGCCCGAAGCGCCAGGCGCGTTGCTGGATCATCTGCGCCATCGCCGGCGTGTCGATCACGGGATCGGTATCAGGGGGACAACACAGCGTGGTGATACCGGCCGCGACCGCCGCTCGGGCCTCGCTCTCGATAGTCGCCTTGTACTCAAGACCGGGCTCACGCAGGCGCGCGCGCAGATCGACCAGGCCCGGACATACGATTTTGCCCGAGGCATCCAGTGTTTGCGTGACCTCGAAACCCGGTGGGGCATTGCCGACGGCCGCAACAAAGCCTTTGTCGTCAACAAAAATGTCATGCTTGCCGTCGACTTTATTGGCTGGGTCTATGATATGGCCGCCGCGAATGACCAGGCCCATCAGGCGTGCCTCCTCGCCGGGCGTTTTGCCGGCTTTTCTTCCCGGGCCTTGCCTCCCATAATGATGGCCATCACGGCCATGCGAACGGCTATACCGTTGGTTACTTGCGGCAGTATTACCGACTGCGGGCCATCGGCCACCGACGAATCGATCTCTAGCCCCCGGTTCATTGGGCCGGGGTGCATGACAATGGCATCCTCCTTGGCGAGGCGGCACTTCTCCGCCGTGAGTCCATAGAGGTTGAAAAATTCCTGCTCACTCGGGATGCGCGCACCTTCCATGCGCTCGCGCTGTAGCCGCAACATAATTACCACGTCGATATCGTCCAGGCCGGCCCGCATGTCGGTATACGAGTGCACTCCGAGACGCTCCACCGCCGTCGGTAGTAAGGTCTTCGGAGCAATGACACGCACCTCCGGCACACCCAGTGTCGTCAACGCATGGATCTGAGAACGCGCGACGCGCGAGTGTAAGATGTCACCGACAATCGCTACCTTCAGATTCTCGAAGGAGCCCTTGTAGCGGCGTATGGTGAACATATCGAGCATGCCCTGCGTGGGATGGGCATGATTGCCGTCGCCCGCATTGATAATTCGCACGTGCGGTGGCACATGTTGCGCGATCAGATAGGCGGCCCCGCTCCTGGCGTGACGCACCACGAACAGGTCGGTGCGCATAGCCTCGAGGTTGCGGATGGTGTCCAGCAGCGTCTCGCCTTTGGTCGTGCTCGACACACGCGTATCAACATTGATTACGTCCGCCGACAAACGCTTGGCGGCAATCTCAAACGTTGTACGGGTACGCGTGCTGGACTCGAAGAAAAGATTTACGACGGTCTTGCCACGAAGGAGCGGGACTTTCTTGATCTCACGCTCGCCAACCGAGACGAACGACTCGGCGGTGTCGAGAATTTGGAGAATGGTGTCGCGGTCTAAGCCCTCTGTGGTCAAAAAATGGTGCAGCCGGCCGTGGCTGTCGAATTGCAGATCCCCGCTCACTCACCGGCCTCCTGGACTTTCAGCGCAAGTGCGCCCTCGCCCGTAGCAGAACCGCTGGTCAGCTTGACGTGCTGACCTTTGTTGAGGTGCATGGTATGGCCGACGATATCCGCATGGATCGGCAGCTCGTGGCCATTGCGATCGATCAGGACCGCCAGCGTGACCGAGGCCGGGCGGCCGTAATCAAAGATTTCATTCATGGCGGCGCGGATGGTGCGGCCGGTGTGGAGCACATCGTCGACCAGGATCACGTGACGGTCGTCTATATTTACCGGCAGGCAGGAAGCCTTGACCTCGGGGTTCATGCCGATGCGGGTGAAGTCGTCGCGGTAAAAGGAAATATCCAGGGTGCCTAACGGTTCCTGGAGCTTCAATAAATCATGCAATCGCTGGGCAACCCATACGCCACCGGTGTGGATCCCAATCATTACGGGATCGCGCGCGAGCAGCGGACGCAACTCTTGCGCCATTTGCGCCAGACTCCGATCGATATCAACCTTCCCGCTCAAGGACCGACCTGGAGGATTCGTCAAGGAAGGATTGCAGAATTGCCTGTGCGGCGAGGCGGTCGAGCTTGGACTTATAACGCCTTGGCGGCACGCCGGATTCGACGAGACGATTCTTCGCGGCCACCGTTGTCAGCCGTTCGTCCATCATGTGTACTGGTAAATTGTAACGATCACGCAGGCGAACTCCAAATCGCTGCGCTGCCCCGGTCATCACATTTTCCGTGTCGTCCATGTTCAGCGGCAGGCCCACGACCAGCGCCTGGGGCTTCCATTCCTGGATTAAGCGCGAGATATGCTGCCAATCCGGGCCGGTGGGGCCAACCCTTACCGTGGCCAGGTCCTGTGCCTGCCCGGAGTGTGTGCTGCCGACGGCAACGCCGATGGACTTTTCGCCATAATCGAAGCCGAGAAACGTAGACACCGGCGTACGCCCACGCCGTGTGGGGGACATATCACGCGTGGCCGGCGTCACCGGACAGCGTAGACAGGTCAACGCCGACGAGGGTCGCTGCGCTTTGCCAGCGGCGCTCGACCGGCGTGTCGAAGATGATCTGGCGGTCAACCGGCCCGTTGAGCCAGGAGTTTTCCACGATCTCGCGTTCCAGCTGCCCGGCGCCCCAGCCGGCGTAACCCAGGGCCACCAAACATCTCTGTGGGCCCTTGTTCTCGGCGATGGCGGCGAGAATGTCGCGTGAGGTGGATACGCCCAGGGTATCGGTAATCGGTAATGTGGACTCCCATTTGCCCAGGGGCTCGTGCACGACAAAGCCACGATTGGTCTGAACGGGTCCGCCCAGATGGACCGGCATTTTACGTTGTTTGGTCTTCTTGGCGTCGATGCCCATCTGCTGCAGGATATCGCACAGCGCGAGCTCGGTGGTGCGGTTGATGACGATGCCCATAGCGCCCTCGGTGCTGTGTTCGCAAATCAACGTTACCGTGCGGTAGAAGTTCGGATCCGCGAGATTGGGCATTGCAATCAGGAGCTGGTTCGTCAGTGCGGTAAAATCACCCATGGTTACGGTAGTATCTTGCACCAGGTCGCGGTGTGCAAGGACCCTCCGACAAATCAGGCGCGACCGCCGCAGGCTGGTTTTCTGCACAGTGGGGCGGGGTAATCGCGTGGCCCGATAGCTTTTAGTTAGTAGCCCGTTATTCGGCCTTGATTGAAGCGCCATGTGCGGGTGATGTGCAGGATGTCCGTCTCCTCGCGGATGCCTTGAGGGAACGGGGCAAACGGTGCGGCGAGCTGCACGATCCGTCTGGCCGCGTCGTCCAGCACGGTGTGACCGGACGAGCGGCGTACGACGATCTCATCGACCGACCCATCCGGGTTTAGCGCGACGTCGAGGCGCAGCTGTCCCGATAGACCCTGCCGCCTGGCCTCTTCCGGATAATTCAGGTTTCCGATGCGTTCAACTTTGGCCTCCCAGGCCTTCATGTATGCCGCGTAGCGGTACTCGCGCGTGCGGGCGTTCAAGTACTTATGTTTCGGCCGCTGCTGATACTCGTTCCAGACGCGGTCAATCTCCGCGATCAAGCGCGCGCGTTCCAGACGCGGGCTCGGCTGGGTGAGGAAACCAAGGTTCTCGGGCACCGGCTGTTCTTCCATTTTTTCCGGCTCCGGCTCTGGCGGCTTCAACGCCTTCCTGGCCTGTTTTTGTGTCATCAGCTTACGGGTTTGCTCGCGCGCCGCGAGCTTGGGCCTTGCGCGGGGCTGGGCAACGGGGGTCGGTTGCCTGACGTCGCCGACCTCACGCACCGGCAAGGGATTGCGCGCAACCTCTTCTTTATCAGAAGCGCCTCCGCCAGCCTGGTTGGCCTGCGCCAGGAACTCTGCGTCCTCGGGCGCCTGCTCGCTTTCGGCCTGCACCAGCGTGATCTCGAGGGTGGGAAAACGAACCATGTCGCGCAGCTTGGGGAGGGTGAAGGTCACGCCGAGGATGATGACCAGGTGCACGAGCACGGAGACGAAAAAGCTGAGTCCCAGCTGATCGCCGTTGGAAAACTCAGACGTTGCCTGTCCCGCTGTCAAGTCAAAAACACCTCGGCGTTGTCGTCGCCAAATCGAGCCTACGGGGGTCGGGATTAGGGCGATTGCTCGGGGCCACACCCGCTCCCAGGCGCAGCGTTGTGGTTGCTGCCGCAACCCCCGACCCTCGATTAATTATATAGCACGTGCGGCCAGCAATTTAGCGGGCCATCGGGCCTGCCCGTTCCCGCTGGCCGGGGAGGGCTGGCGTGGGGCGGGCCCGCTCTTCGTCTGCACTCGGGGCTGGGCTTGACCAAGAAGGCGAAAAACAACGTCTACTTCACCCCGACTCGAGCCGGTAAGCATCCTCGGTGCTTGGCCCGTCGAAAGGCATCAACAAAAACCAATCCAACGCCCGGTTCTCCTCGACCGGCGTGGAAGCTGTGATGGCGTGGATTTGTTTTGCTTTGCAACCCCCTTACTCAAGCCGAAGTGAGGCTCGAAGGCGAAGAACACGCCGGAAGGGGCGCGGTAACGACACCGCGCGTCCGGGCCAGGGCCAGGGCCTG